>JAQVQJ010000055.1 GCA_028701635.1 Clostridia bacterium
TAAAATTGGTTATTACATCATCGTTTTTAACAAAATAGAGATTGGATTTTTCCTTGCTAAGCGTCTTTAATAATTTATATCCAAATTTATAAAGCATTTTTGGGTTTTCGATAACTAGTGTAAATACTCTATTAAAGTTAAGGTTTATGGTTTCTATAATGTGAGGATATCTAATCTCTATCATAATTCTATCAACCTTTTGTCGTTATCTATGCAAACTGACTGCGTTTCTCCAATAAGCAATTCCATACTTGCGAATTGTTTTTCTGTGATAGTAATCATTTGAACAAGCCCCTCCTTGGGTATTTCTTTACGCACTTGCTTTCTTACAAGTTCCGCACTTGAAGGATTTAAAACTAACTTGGTATATATCGATTCTTGCATCATAATAAACCCGTTTTTTATTAAAAACTTTCTAAATCTTCTATATTCTCTGATGTCGATGCTCGTATAGGTCGGCAGATCAAACATTACTAATATTCTCATAAATAGGTAACTCATAGGATTGTATATTTTTTATTAAACTTACATCTTTACTATTTAGTGCCTTAAACACACTTTTGCAATACATTTCTATTGCCGTTTCCAAATAAACTTTTTTGTTGTTAATTTGCGCCTTACAATTTATCACATTTGCCATTTTGGATTTATAATTGTTGTCATTTTCTTCTAATTGCAATGCCAACTCATCTACTATTGTTCTAAATGTTTCCATAAGGTCACAAGCAAGATTGCAATAATTAAACTCGTTGCAATGCCAAATGCCTAACTGCGTAAGATATCCCTGTGCTGTTATTTCTCTACAAAAGGCTGACAACAAGATCGCATAACCATAATTAAGAGCGCTATTATAAAAAGAAGGATTGCGTCTGTTAAGCATATTAAATAAATCATTGAAGTACACTTTTGCGGCATGTCCTTCTCTGTTTGTTTTATCGCCCTCCTCAATTTGGTCTAAATACATATCTAATAAATCATATTCACATCCGTTATTTTTAAGCAGCTTCATTTGATTGGTTATTTTCTGTCTTATTATGTTGGTCCATACCTCGGCTTTTATATCGCTGTCCCAATTAATTTGAGTTTGGATATTAAATACGCAATGATAATTGTCATAAAAACCGATAAGCTGACTTGTGGGCATATGCTTTTCGTCACAAAATATTACCTTCACTTTATATTTTATTAATTCATTCATCAATGCAGTAGTAATAGAAATTGCCGTACTTTCCAAAATCAAGATAGAAATCTCGGAGAGATGGATTTTTTTCTCCATCTCTCCTCGATATACCAGATAATTCATACAATAGTCCAGTTTACACCTTTGCTTGATTATAACTGTTCTAAAACTCATTTTTTCTCAATATTAAAATTCTGTCTAAGGTCTATTCTATTTATTTTTAATCCTGATTTTGATTGGCTAATAAAAAATACATGCTCGTCGGAGATTACCTTGTTCTTTTTTATAGCACACTGATTTTCTCCGCCTTTCTTTTTTATGATTTTGCCGTTCTTATTTTCTATATACCATAATTTGGATGCATTGACCACTTTAGGATTGCATTGGAACGCTACAATTAAATTCATCAAAATACAAATCTGCTCATAAATATTACTGCCTAAAAAACTATCTTTGGATTTTTTCAATATATCCAAAAGCGAGCTATATGTCGGGATATCTCTATAAGGGTGTTTTGAAAGTTTATCTACAAACAAATTATATATTTGATTGTTATTTTCGCTGGTCAATAATACAATTTTACTTGATTGATTTTCTTGTTTCATACGAATAATATTTTGTTTGATATACTCTTCCACAAACTCTTTTAACGCTTTTTCCTTTTCTTGCTTATCTGAAATAAATCTGCATTTTTTGTTTGCCTTCTCGATTACAATAGACATTTCTTTAATATAATCATTTACATCCTGATTTACAATTAACTGATTGGCATTATGAAAAATGAGTGAATTATCGGTCATTCCTGCCAATCTTAGCTTATAGGTCCCAAAGTCCAACAATGAACCTACCTTTAATATAGACCTAGGAAGATTGTTAATATTTGCGACTTTTGCTTTAATCAAATTCTTTTCATCAAAAACATCGCGGTAAGTTTTTTTACCGAGTTTTATCATCCTGTCGTCATAGATACTGATATTTTCTATAGACCTTATGCTGCTACCCTTTTTATCTTTAGAGTCAACCACGATAAAATATGCTGTACCCGAAGTTTTGTATCCACCATATTTTGAAACATCGGACTTTGGCTTTGTCTCTTTTCCGTCAATTATTTTGCTCAAGTTTCTAGGAAAAAGTTTGGATTCTTTGGAGTTATCGGCTTTATATAGGGTTGCACCAAAAAGTTCTCCTTTTTTTGTTATGATCTTTTTGGTGATTTGCACATTGCTTGTAGAGGTTTCTTTTATTACTAAATTCAGCAATTTGCTATTCTCTGCTTGCATTGCTTTTTTTATAGTATTTTCGAAGTTATACGATTTGTCCCGATTTATATTTGCTGTATTGCCGCAGTTGGCTAAGTAAATTCTTCTCCAATTATGATTGTATTCTTTATTGAGGATATCTCCTACTACAATATTATAATAAGCGTCAAATGCATGATGAAAATCATTAACATCCCGCGATTTGGTAAGCCCGTAATTTTTCCTAAAGGTTGTCACATTTCTTGCACTGGAGAGAACAATTTCAACCGGAGCTGTATAATTTTTCTTAAAATAATGTTCTAATAGGTCTTTAAGACAAGCCGCGGTTTGACCTGTTTCTACAAGTTGTCTATTAATGAATTTGTCCTGTTCTTCTAAGGTGATTTCTGAAGTTCTGACAAGTCTTGAATATTTTTCGTCACTTATCAGGTTGGCATTATGTAAGGTTTTCCACAGCGCAATCTGCCTAAGCTCTCTCGGGATAGGGTAGATATTTGTTTTGTCTTTATTAAGATGCTGATCTACCAATACTTTATTGTCTAGGCTGTCATCCTTTATATTGGCTCTTGGTATAATATGGTCTACATCATAGTGATTGCCCTGAAACAGATCCTCAATATCTATTGTTTTGCCCGTGTACATGCATTTACCCAATTGCATAAAATATAAATACAGTTTTTCTGAGTTCAACTCATTATCGCTCTTTTTTTGTAATTCCGCTTCACACAAAGACAAGCTTTCCGCCAGTCTGCACCTATCGTCCACAGACATAGAAACTTCCTTTTTTCTTGCATTTTGCTTAGAGTAGTCTGCAACAAACTTCCTTGCTTCCTCATAAGCTTTTTGGACTTTCTCCTTTCTTGTAAGCGTTTTTTTGTTTTTTAATTTATCATTATTGGTTCTTGTAACCTCAATAAATATCTTTTCGGGAATGGCTTTCGTTTGTTTGAGGACATCTTTTACCAAACCAAAGGTTTGCCATACACACCTTTTAACTGACGGAGAACAGTACATGCCTTCCACATCTTCAAAAGTTATTTTGTCGCTTAAAGAAATATTGTGTTTTTTATTATATTGGTCTAGTGCGACTTCAAAATTGTATTTAGGATTAAAAATAATCTGCTGTAGATTCTGATTGGTTTCATACATTATATCTATGATGTTCTTATACTCGCCTAAATTATCTACTAATTCTAAACCGTTTTTTACCGTTAACCCTGCCAAAAATTCTTGTGACAAGCTGCCCCAACCGCTAAACTTAAAACCCTTAACTCTCTTTATTTCTTCATCTGTTAAGTATTTGCCGAATTCTTTTTTAATTGAGGATGCAATCATTTTTGGGTCTGTGTGTATTGTTGAGAAAAAAATCATTTTTTCTATCATTTCGGGATACTTCTCTACCTTTTCCCCGAGGACTTTTTTATAAGCAATATAGGTGTTCATATTGCCTTTTATTTCGGTGTCAACTCCCGTAATCTTTATATCGTCATATATATTTTTTGTTTTAATGTGTTCCGTTATATTTTTGATAGTAGGTTTTTTGTTCATGTAAACATTATCGAAAATTTCTTGCTTTAGTTGTATATCAATAGCTTCTCCGTTAATTTTTAACTTGTTAAGCTCATTTAGAGCTACAAACTTAGAAAAAAGGATTGAGTTTTTAGGCAATGTATTGGCATCTTTCAAATATGTACATTTATTCGTCATTCTTCTTATAAATTGCTCATTGCTCTTTTCTTTATCTATAAGCGCATCAAATGTCCATGGTGTAATTCTGCCATTAGCCCTCCTTATTGCCCAGGCATTTTTACTTCTATCTTTATCATCTTTGTAACATTTTACCGGACCAACGAAATAAGGGATCCTAAACCGCAGAAGCTCCACTATTTTTTTATAATTAGTCCATTCATCAGTTATCTGTTCTAAAAATTTATAATTACCGCTACTAACTGCCTTTTCTAATATTTTATTTAATTCCAATTCATTTAATTGGTAAGGTATTGCCGTATTGTTTTTGGATACGATTCTCGGCATAAATTCATTATTGTCCAGCTTTACCATTATCTCAGCTATTATCGGAGCTGCATCTTCGCTTTTTATTTTTTCCAGCACACCTTTTAAATACTTTTTAAACATATCATACGGTACCGTTATTCCCAACCGCCCATTATTGCCTATTTTTTCTCGTCCTATCCTTCCCCCTCCGATGTATGCTGTATAATTGGCGTGTTCCTTACTCGCTTTCGCGCCAAAAACATTATTATATTCTTCGGGCGCATAAGCGGTAATTAGAGACTTAAGAGTTTTTAAGTCGTTTTTATGGGTATTGTATATATTTACCATAGCTTGAGATAAATTTTCCTCACCTTTAAGCAAATCGGTTAATATATACCAATCATATAGTTTTTTTAGGCAAGTAATTATGGCATAATCATTGGGATTATCTTTTACTAAATTGAGATCCTCACAGCTGTCCAAATCATCCGACAAGTAAAACCCTTTGATATCATCCTTTTTATACATATCATTTCCGAATATTGTTGAAATATTTACCTTATCGCCAAAGATAACATTAACTATATTTCTTTGAACCGGTGTTTTGGCTGATAATAATTCATAAGCTTTTTGCTTTTTATCTTTTTTTGAAATCCTGATTTTGTAAAAGTCTTTACCGTTTTTGCCAGCTTTTTTTTGCAATTCTTTACTTAATTCCGCTGTTATTTTGCCTTTGCTTGATATTAAATCAAATAAATCATCTAACCTTTCTAAACATAAAGTATCAATGATGTTTATTTTGGCTTCTTCCTTATTATCAATTAAATCGGAATTTCTGCTGTCAAGATAGTTGTTAAATTCTTGAAAATACCGAGTGCCATCTCTACACTCTTTTATTTCTCCGTCAATTAAGAAATGACCGCGATATTTAATAATATGATGTATGCCAAGATACAACAGTCTTATATCATCCGTTCCTTTCTCTATTAAGGCTTTTCTTAGATGATAAATAGTGGGATACTGCCGATAATATTTGGTGTCATTATACTTTTTGTCATTAAACAAAGAGTATTTGCCGCTAACATTTCTATCCTCTAAGTACAAGTCATTCTCATTTAATCTGCGCAAAAAATTGCTGTCTTTTCGCATGAGTTCATCGTTAAAAATTTCTTGAAGAAGAGTTATCCTTAATTTTCTTCTTTCTAACCTTCTTCGGGCTGTGCGAAACATTCTTCTTTGTTCCGCTGTTGCAGCATCATCATAGCTAAGAACCCCGAGCGCCTTTTTCCCTTTTACCGATACAACCCTATACTCACTATCTGTGACAGCATATCCTGTGTTTTCTGTGCCAATATCAAGGCCGATGTTTACTTTTGTCATAATTTCCTCCGTTATGTTATTTTTATTTTTTATAATTATCAAAAAGGTATTGACAATTATATTTTTATGGTATAAAATTAAATTATTCAAAATAACATTCGTTCAAATAAGATGTTATCTTAAACACCAATTGCATTGGTCAGCCTGTTTAGACAGGCTTTTTTATTGCAATTTTGCTAATTTTTACAGTAAATAGATGTTCTTTATTAATATACCAAATAAAGCAAATAATGTAAATAGCGAACTGTCCTAAACTAGGGACATCATAGATATATTTGTAAAAACGAGTTAATTTTTATAAGGATCAACAAAAACAATCAACTGGTTAGTCTCACTACCCAGTTGAACTTCTTGCGTCTAACTACAGATAAAAAATTCATATGTGTTAAAAAATGCTATAGACTATTTAAATATTTCAAGAATGTATGAAGCTATATCGTAACTTCCAAAAAAAGTTAAACAATATCCTCTTTATTTTCTTGGATATAGGTGGATGTGAGCCAATCGGTAAAGCCGTCGTTGAGAAGTTTTGTGTAGTCTTCTCCATCTTCAAGCGGCTTAAATACGGTGGGTTTGGTTGTTTGTTTTGCGTTTTGATTCGCGCTTCCTCTACGCCTGTCTTCCGGGCGAAGTACTGTTAAACCGATATATTTTTTCTTATCGTTTTGCATGAATTAAACCTCCATTTTTTGTATCGTTAAAATATCCATATTATTTAATACGAAAAATGCAGAAGTTTCTAATAACTTTTTTCATTTATTTACAATTGATTTGCTTGTTTACAAGGTTTTACCTTGAATAAATGGAGATCTTCTATGGATAATGAAAACAATCTATGGTATTGTTGTTGCTTGATAAGATAGAATTTACCCAAGGCATCCCGCCAAAAGGAGAATACAAAAGATGAATGAGCAAACACCCACTACCGTATTTTTAGATTACTGGCTCGAGACGATTATGAGAGATACGCTTCGAAAAACTTCCTTCGCGGCTTATCGCGGTTATATCGATAATCACATCGCCCCTGCTATCGGGAAAGAGCCTTTATGTTCCGTTACACCGCAAATGATCCAAACACTTGTGAGAACCCTAAGCGTAAAGAAACTTGCAAACAGAACCATCCGATCCATCATGGCGATGGTTAGAACAGCTTTGGATTATGCTATCGAATACGAATACATAGACAAGAACCCCTGTAGAAAAATGAAACTCCCCAAACCTAAGGTCGCTTATGAGATAAAAACTTTTTCCCTAGAAGAGTTGATGAGGATTGAATTCACCGCCCTGTACGGATACGATGATCGTTATTTCGGGGTCTTGGTTTCGTTATATGCAGGATTGCGCATAGGTGAAATCTGCGCGCTAAAGTATAAAGATATCGATTTTGAAACAGGAAGACTGACGGTAAGCCGCTCGCTGAAACGCGTATTAAACCATTCTGAGGGACAAGCCAAAAGTTCTGTAATAGAGGAAGAGCCCAAAACACCTCATTCCTTAAGAACAATCCCCATCCCGCATAAGCTATGCGATATGCTCAGGGCGCGCCAGAAGACAGCTCGCAGCGACTATGTCATTTGCATGGAATCGGGAAAATACTGTGAGCCCCGAACATTCCAATTCGTCTACGAACGGCTACTGGAAGAATCCGATGTGGAATACCGCAACCATCATTGCTGCCGCCATACCTTTGTCACCCGTTGCCTGGAACTTGGGGGAGACATCAAAACCATTTCGGAACTGGTCGGTCATTCCGGCGTCTCCGTCACCCTGTCGGTATACGCGCACAGTCAAATGCAGACAAAAGAACGCTTAATGGATAAGCTTAACGGTCAAATTTTTAACTATAACAACGAGGATCCCAAAAAAATTTAAATTCGCTTTTCGTATAGTAACATACTATAAGAAGTTGATGATAACATATTACAATTTTTTCCAATATTTTGCAATACTTTTTAAGTAAATAGCCCCTGATATATCTCATTTATCTATAATAAGTAAATTCCCAAAGCTAGTGTCACAGTGACTTTTGCTGTGGCATTTACTTTGGGAAGGGTTTTGGTGTAGCATTTAGTGTGAGAAATTTTCCCTAAAGGAGTTACCTTATGGATAAATCTAAAC
>JAQVQJ010000056.1 GCA_028701635.1 Clostridia bacterium
TTAGTCTTGCGCGTCTGCCAATTTCGCCACGACCGCATATTGTTTATAAAATTGTGCTATTTTAAAGTTAATTGACAGCATTTGTAATATAACATAACAAAACTTTTCTGTCAATAATTTTGGTTTATTTGTTATTTCATTTATAATTTAATTATATGTACAATGAATTAACTGAAATTGATATTAAGAATATGCAGAGAGAAATTGATCATAGAATTCAAGTGGAAAGGCCTAGAATTAGTGAATTAATTATTGAGGCAAAGGCACATGGCGATTTGAGTGAAAATGGAGAATATCATGAGGCAAGGCGTGAAAAAGGAAGAAACGAAAGCCGAATTGAGTATTTAAGAGATATGACAATGACAGCAAAGATAATTAAGACAAACCAAAACAAAAATGTAGTTGGAATTTTTGATAAAGTAACTTTATTTTTTGAAAACGAAAACGAAACGGATTTTATAATTTTATCAACAACGATTGGTCAAAATCCTGCTCAAAAATTGATTAGCAAGGAATCCCCTCTTGGAAAGGCAATCATGGGGAGAAAAGTTGGAGATAGAATTTTAGTTCAAGTAAGTCCAACAAAAAAATATTATGTGGAAATCAAAGCGATTGAGAAAGGGAATAATTTAAACTAAAATTAATATGAAATTTTAATTTTTATGATATAATAATATTATGGATAAAAAAATAATAGAAAAATTAATGGAAAAGGCAAAAGAGGTTAGACAGAACAGTTATAGCCCTTATTCAAAATACAGTGTAGGTGCTGCTCTTTTAACAAAAGACGGCAAAATCTTCACAGGCACAAATGTTGAAAACGCTTCTTATGGTGCAACAATGTGTGCCGAAAGAGTTGCAGTTTTTAAAGCTGTTTCCGAAGGATACAAAGACTTTGAAGCAATCTTGTTATATTCTAATGGTGGCGGAAGTCCTTGCGGAATGTGTCTACAAGTTCTTGCTGAATTCAATCCTGAAATGACAATTATCTTAACAAATGATTTGATCAATCATCAAACATACAAATTAACAAATTTACTAACAAAACCTTTTGTATTAAAAAAATGAGTTTTTGCTCTTTTTTATACCTTTTTCCTTAATATATCATTCTCTTTTAATGGCAAATCGGTGTAAAGATATAATCGCTCTTGGACATTTTTGGCATCGGAGATTTCTTCGCCATTTAAATTTTCCATTTTTTCAATAATTATTTTTTTGTTAAATGTTTTGTTTGGAGAAAGAACTTCTAATTCTTCCCCTACTGCAAAGCGATTGCGTTGTTCTATTAGAACTTTACCGCCTTTTGCATCTTCAATTACAAGCGCCATAAATTCATGTGTTTGTATAGGAAGAGAACCCTCTAAACATTCTTTATCATTCGCACCCAAGAAAAATCCTGTTGTATAGTTTCTATGACTTGATTTCGTTGTTTCCTGCTCTAATTCTTTTGGGATTTTCTTCCCACTTTTTAAAAACTCTATTGCACGGCGATAAACATTGACAATATTAGCAACATAATAAGGCGATTTCATTCTGCCTTCGATTTTAAAACTGTCAACTCCTGCCTCTACCAATTCCCTTAAGTGCATTAGCATATTCAAATCTTTGGAATTTAAAATATATGTTCCGCGTTTATCTTCTTGAATTTCATAGCCTTGACCTTCTCGTGATTTCTCACAGATTGTATATTCCCACCTACACGCTTGAACACACGCTCCACGATTGCTATCTCTTCCAGATAAATAGTTTGATAATAAACAACGACCTGAATAACTGATACACATTGCCCCATGGACAAAGGCTTCCAACTGTACTTCCTTTGGTATAAAATCTCTTATTTCTTTAATTTCTTTTAATGATAATTCTCTAGCAATAATAATTCTTTTAACCCCATAATCTGCGAGCATTTTCGCCGTGTACTTATTTGTAACATTGGCTTGTGTGCTAACATGAATATCGAGGTTAGGCGCATATTTTTTAACAAATTCCATTACTCCCCAATCGCTAACTATAACTCCATCAACTTTTATTTCTTGTAAAAATTTTAGATATTTATCTAGTCCTTCAAAGTCTGAATTATGAGCAACAATGTTAACAGTTATGTATATTTTCTTTTTATTTTTATGTACATATTCCGCAGCTTCTTTTAACTCATCATCATCAAAGTTACCTGCAAAAGCGCGTAATCCAAAACTCTTTCCAGCAAGATAAACAGCATCTGCTCCAAAGTAGATTGCTGTTTTTAATTTTTCCATATTCCCCGCAGGTGCTAATAATTCCATGAGTCCTTGACTCCCCCTTTCGCTACAAATTTATTGGTTATTTAATTTTAAACCCGTTTAAAGTTTGGATTGCCACGTCGCGTTGCTCCTCGCAATGACGAATTAGGAAAAACTTCATTTATCTTTTACTTAAAATTTTATCCCATTTTTCTATTGTTTCAGTAACCGATTTAAATGCCTTATTATATGTTTCATCTTTGTTTAAGTCAACCCCAGCATCTTTTAATAACTCAATAGGCGGTTTTCTTGACCCAGATTTTAAGAAATTAATGTATCTTTCAGGCTCTTTTGATATTATGTTATCAACAATATACAAGGCAGATATCATTCCAAGGGCATATTTGTAAACATAAAATGCTCTATAAAAATGAGGAACTCTTGACCATCCATATTTTACTTCCTCTTCTAATTTAACTTTCTTACCTGCATATTTTTGATTTAATTTGTAGTAATAATCATTCAATACCTTTGTTGAAATAGGCTCTCCCTTCTCAAAAGTTTCATAAGCAAACTGCTCAAATTCAGAAAGCATTGCTTGTCGGAAAACGCAACCATTAAATTCACTTAAAAAATAATCATAATAATATATCTTTTCTTCATCATTTTTAGTATTTCCTGCAAGATAATTCAATAATAACATTTCGTTAACTATACTTGCCACTTCGGCAACAAAAATTGTATAACCTGACTGATCACAAATATTATTTTTTTGGGAATAGTATGAATGCATGCTATGTCCTAATTCATGTGCTAGGGTGAAAATGCTGTGTGTATCTCCAATAAAATTTGTTAATACTATAGGATTTTTTCTGTATGCGCCCCAAGAGAATGCGCCACTGTCTTTGTTTTCATTAGGATATATATCTATCCATCTCTCTTTAACAGCCTTATCAATAAGTCCTACATATTCTTTCCCTAGCGGAGCAACCGCTTTTTTTATTATTTCTATCGCTTCCTCAAAACTATATTTTTTGTTAATAGATTTTTCTCTCGCACTTTGATCATAAATATAGAAATCTTTTAATCCTTGACTTTTCCTTTTTACTTCAAAATATTCAGCTAAAACAGTAACATTATCATTTACTTTTTTGATTAATTTATCATAGACTTTTCTGCTTGCTTCTTCTAAATAAATTGATGCATCTAAACAACTCTTATACTTTGAAACTCTCGAATAAAACACATCTTTTTTAATATTTGAAATGTAATTCGAAGCTAAAAAATTATTAAATTTACCATATTCTCCATTTAATGCTTTAAAAGTATTTTTTCTCAATGTCCTATCTGCCGATTGCATATATTCCATATAAACTGAATGATTTAATTCTTTTTTCTTTCCATTCTTATCTTTAACAAAGGGAAATTTTAAATCCGCATCATCAAAAACATCAAAATTATGAGAAAAACCGCTAGCCATTTCTCCGCTCATTGATAAAATTTTCTCTTCTTTTTCGGAAAGAATATGTTTTTTATTTCTCCAAATCTGCTTAAAGAAATTAGGATAATTAGAATTATTTTGTAGCCTTTTTAATTCTGCGTTAGATAACTTTTTTATTTCAACTTCAATAAATGAAATTGATGTATTGAAATCATTTATAATTGAGCTAACCTGCGTTAATCTTTCTTGGTAAAAAGAATTTGTGGCATCTTCACGAGTTTTTAAACTAGCATAAACATAAAGAACCTCAAATCTCAATTCCAATTCTTCTTGTTTTTTTAGACATTCCAATATTATTTTTTCATTGTTTAATTTTCCACGAAAGCTATCAAGCTTATGTGTTTGTAATTTTAAATTATCAAATTCTTTCTTGAAATCTTCATCTGATTTAAAATATCCACTTAAATCCCATTTATATTTTTCTTCAATTTCACTTCTTTTTTTCATTCAATCCCCTAATAAGATTTTTCTTTGCTCAGTTAAAATTTTTTAATTCTTAAAGATTTCATTTTTTGAAAATTTAATCCAAGGTTCAGTATCAATAGGTGGCAAAACTTTAAAATTCATAATATTTTTAGTAGTTGGGTGCACAAAACTTAATTTATATGCCCAAAGCGCTAATTTATTTGTCATTTTGCTGTCATCATCTTTTATTCCGCCATATTTAACATCACCATAAACAGATGTTTTTAAATTTGCCATTTGAACTCTTATTTGATGACTTCTTCCGGTTAATAATTCTACCTCAACAAGAGATAATTTATTTATTTCCCTCTTTTCTGTCTTTATTTCAGTTTCTTCTTCTTTATTTAATATTTCATTTTGATTAATTCTTGTTCTAGCTTCTGTTCTTTTTGGAATTTCAATGTATTCACTATAAGTATCAATAACATTGTAAATTAACTCCGCTTTTTTAGCGCCTTCTTCACTTCTTGTAACAATTTTTACTATATTTGTTCTTTCATCTTTTTTTAGATAATTTTCTAATTTTTTTGTTCTTTCGTTTGGAACACCATTTAAAATAGTGAGATATCTTTTGTCAAATTCACCATTTTTAATTTGTTCGCTTAATCTCGATGCCGCTTTTGATGTTCTAGCAAAGACTAAAAGGCCACCAGTTGGTCGGTCGAGTCTGTGAACAAGTCCAATATATACTTTTCCCGGTTTATTATATTTAATTTTAATATATTCTTTTACAAGAGTAAGCATATCCATATCTTTGCTCTCGTCTTCTTGCGTAGGGATATTTTGTGGTTTTATAACAACAACAATATGATTATCCTCATAAATTACTTCTAAATCTTCTACTTTCATTTTACTCCTTAAAACTTTACTATTCCACTAGCACCACAAGGCAATATTATTCCTTCGTTAGTCCGTAATCCTACCTCATAAGCATCATTTTTAAACAATTTTCCTTTAAATTTTTCTTCTGTTACTAATTGTAAAATATTTTTAATTACTTGTGGTTGTAAGCCTGTCGTGTATGAATTAATAAGAACAAAGAGTGGTTTGTCACTCAATGTTTTGTAACAAAGTTTAACAAACTGGAATAGATTATCTTCTATTTTCCAAATTTCGCCGTTTGGACCTCTGCCATAAGAAGGAGGATCCATAATAATTGCATCGTAAAAATTTCCTCTGCGAATTTCTCTCTCAACGAATTTTTGGCAATCATCTATTAATAGTCTAACTGGCGCATCTTTTAATCCAGATAACTCCAAATTTTCCTTTGCCCGTTCAACCATTCCTTTACTGGAATCAATGTGTGTTACGCTTGCTCCTGCCGATGCACAAGCAACCGTAGCGCCACCAGTGTATGCAAATAAATTTAAAACTTTTATTGGGCGGTTTGCTTCTTTAATTAAATCAATCATCTGTGCCCAATTTACTGCTTGCTCTGGAAATAGCCCTGTATGTTTAAATCCCATTGGTTTAATTCTAAATTTTAAATTTCTCCAAGCCACAGTCCATTCATTTTTAAAAGGTAAAAGTTCTTGCCAATATCCGCCGCCTGTCGATTCTCGAAGATAATGAGCATTTAACTCTTTTGATTCGGCTAGGTCGAATTTTGCCGGCCAAATAACTTGTGGATCAGGGCGAAGCAATTTTACATCTCCCCACCTTTCAAGTTTTTCACCATTTCCCGTCGCTATAACCTCAAAATCTTTCCATTCGGTATTTATAAGCATATTACCCCTTAATTCTTTAAATAAATTGTTATTTTCTCTTCTCCGATTTCGCATTCAGTTTTCAATGTTGGATTTTTAATATCATCGACAATTTCTTTTGCCAAAACTTCTGCTTTGATTCTATCAAAATAAGTTTTAATAACTTCTTTTAATGTTTCGCTTTCTGTATTAAGTGAAACGGAAATTCTTTCTTCAACTTTAAAATCTGCTTCCTTTCTCATTACTTGAATCTGTCTTATCAATTCTCTTGAAAGTCCTTCAACTAATAAATCTCTGTCAATAGTAATATCTAAAACAATTGTTTTGTCGTTTTCTGTTGCGATTACATATTCGCTTTTTGCTTTGTAATTTAAAATAAATAAATCTGCAGGTAAATCTTTGAATTCTCCAATAGTAACCTTTCCTTGTTTATACATATCAACATATTTTTTCAACATTACGTCGCTAATTTCTGCCAATAAGTTTTTAACTTTTTGAACTTCACCTTTTAGAACCTGCCCTGCTGTTTTGAAATTAACTGATAAGAACGCATCGTTAAATCTGTCGTTATTCTTTTCAAAAACAATCTTTTTAATATTCAACTCATCTTTGATAATGCTTTCAAATTCTCTAACAGCTTCTTCCGCTTCTGGCTTAACATTCAAATACATAGTTTTTAATGGCTGTTTAATTTTAATTTGATTTTCATTTCTCAATCTTTGCGCAATTGTTATAACATCGCGAACGTCTTTTGTTTTACTTTCCAAATCTTCAAACTTACCAGCTTTAAAAGTTTCTGGATATCCCTCTAAGAATATACTTTCAGCGGATTTTGGCTCAATTTCTCTAACCATATTTTGCCAAATATGTTCTGACATAAAAGGTAAAATTGGACTCATAACTCTGCAAACATTCTTTATTGAATTATACAAACTCCAATAAGCGTTTAATTTATCCTCTTCATCTTCCGATTTCCAAAATCTGCGTCTATTAACACGAATATACCAATTTGTTAGATTGTCAATATAATCTTCAAATGCTTTTATTAGCATAAAATATTTATGATTATCATAACAATCTTTTGAAAGAGTTATCAATTTATTTGTTTCTTCTAATAACCATTTATCCGTTATATCAAAATCTTTTATATTTGGCTCAAATCCATCTAGTTTTGGATTATCGATTATTGCATAAGTGTTAAAGAACACATAAGCATTCCATAAACCTAATAACTTTCTTTTTATCTCATCTGTAATTCCATAGCCAAAACGTGTATCGTTCATCATATTGTTTGCTGCAAATAAATAACGTAGAACATCTGCCCCTGTTTTTTCAACTAACTCGTCAAAACTAACATTGTTCGGTCCAGATTTTGAAAACTTTGAACCATCTTCTGCGACAAGCATTGCAAAACCAATAACCTTCTTGTATGGTGCTCTGTGTTCTAGTGTTACACTCATAAAAAGTAACGAATAGAACCAAAGTCTAATTTGTTCTTTCATTTCTACTACGCAATCAATAGGGAAATTCTTTTCCCAAAATTTCTTATCTGTGAAATATTTTTTCGTACTAAAAGGAGTAATGCCCGCATCAAGCCAACAATCTCCAACTTCGGTAACTCTAGTTGCCTCGTTGCCACATTTTTTACACTTTACTTTTATTTTATCAATATATGGTCTATGAAGATGTGGAAGGGAATCAACCTCTTCAGCTGAAGATAATTCCTTCAATTCTTCTAATGAACCAACAACTACTAATTCTCCACATTTATCACAACGATAGAATGGAAGTGGTAATCCATAAAATCTCTTACGAGAAATATTCCAATCTCCCATATTATTTAACCAATCAAGCATTCTCTTTTTTAAGAATTCAGGTTGCCACTCAACAGTTTCAACAGCCTTTATTAATTCCGGTCTAATCTCTTCTGCTTTAATATACCATTCTTTTGTCAAACGGAAA
>JAQVQJ010000057.1 GCA_028701635.1 Clostridia bacterium
GGAAATATTTTTACACAAAAAATTCAAATGGATTCAGTAGATTATATTCGAGAATTGTCTGCCGAAGTTGTAAGGGGAAATGGGGAAGATGTTTTAACCGAAGACAATACATATTTATTGTATTTTGTAGAAAATGAAAGCCAAAAGGAGATTGCAGATGCAGATGGATATTATAATAATTATCTAGTCAATATCTTTACTGTAAACGGAAGTTTAACTATTGACCAATTAAACATATCATCTAATAATGAAGTTGTAAACATTTCAACAGAAAATGACACTTTGAAAGTTTTTGCAAATACAATTGGGGAAACATCAATCCTTATTGAAGCAAAAGACGGCTCTGGGCGATTTGTTGAATTAAACTTTAAAGTTATAAAAATTGAGCCAACACGCTTAGAAATTAATGAACACGACATTCTCTCAACTGATTTTCAAACGGAAGATTTTGAAAATGCTATTGGAGAAATTTCTTTTTATATTCCTAATGGAATGGGATTACCCACAAATGAAGAAATTGATATTTTAATTGAGAACATATATGTTGACCCTTGTATTATTAGATTTGAAACAGAGTTAGATATAACTATCGAAGAAACAATCCAAGGAAATTTAATTTTAAGAAAATATTTTTTTGAAGAACAAAATGCTGGGAATTATAATGTTGATTTAATTATTGATGGAGAAGTTGTTTATTCATTTAATATAGAAGTTTTGGGGATAACTCCATACTTCTCGTATGGAACAGAAGATAATAATAATATCGTGGAATATAACTTTAACAAATGTGAGATTATTGTAACATCGCTTGAAAATCAAGAGCGAATTTACTTTGTTTGCGGAGTTTTTGATGCGTGGGGAGAAATATCCCAACAATTAAGTGTTAGTATCAAAGAAGATATTAATAATTGTGTTGAAGACTACGATGGTAGATCAGGATTAGAAACGATTTTTTTCAAGGTTAAAAGCGTTGGCGAATTTACATTTACAATAACAGACGCCATTTCAAATATATCAGTTGATTTTAGAGTAATTATTTCCGCTTGACGCTTGTAAATGTTTAAGTATTGATAAAAAGTATTAAAATGTGATATAATCATCAACATGGAAAAGACCATATGTGCGATTTCTACTTCATTTGGTAATTCTGCTATCAGTATAATTAGAATGAGCGGAGAAAAGAGTTTAGAAATTGCAAAGAAGTATTTTACTTCAAAGAATTTAGATTTTAAGAGTATCAAGCCGAGATATATTTACCTTGGGGATTTTTCTTTTAATGATTTTACAGAAAGATGTTTAATGATTTACTTTAAATCACCAAATTCATACACTGGCGAAGATATTGTTGAATTTCAAGTACATGGAAGTGAATTTTTGGCAAAGAAAATTTTAGAAGAGTTAATCAAAAACTGTGAATTAGCAAGCCCGGGAGAATTTACTAAAAGAGCATTTTTAAATGGCAAATTGAGCTTAAACGAAGCGGAAGGGGTAATTGATTTAATCAATGCCGAGAGTGATGCTGAGCTTATTTCTTCATATTCATTATCTACGGGGAGATTCAATAAAAAGATTACAGGTTTTCAAGACAAATTAACTGAATTGCTGGCTAGAATGGAAGTGGCGCTTGATTATCCAGAGCATGATGAAGAGTTGATAACTATTAAAGAATCCGGTAAGGTTTTAAAAGAAATAAATACTGAAATAAAAGGATTAATTGAAAATTCGGAAAGTGGGGCAAAGATTAAGTCAGGGGTTAATGTTGCGATAATAGGAAGTCCAAATGTTGGGAAATCCAGCCTTTTAAATACTTTATTAGAGAAAGATAGGGCGATAGTTAGTTCTATAGCAGGAACGACTAGAGATACATTGTCAGAAACGATTACCTATAACGGGATAAAATTCAATTTAACAGATACCGCTGGAATAAGAGAAAATAGCGATGAAATTGAAAAAATTGGGATTGAGAGAGCAAAAAAAGAGATAAAAAACGCAGATATTGTTTTGTTTGTTATTGATTTGGAAAGAGATATGTCCAAAGAAGAAAATGAATTATTGAAGCTGTTAGATAATAATAAAACAATTTTAATTTTAAATAAGACAGATAGTAAAAAAGCAAACTTGAAATTTAGCGATAGAGAAGTTGTTGAAATTAGTGCGCTGAAAGGAATTAATATTGACAAAGTAAAAAAATCAATATATGATAAAGCGTTTAAAAACAAAGTTGATTTATCCAAAATTGTATTAACAAATATTAGACATATAAATTTATTAAAAGATTGCAATAAAAGAATAGAGCAGATTTTAAAAAGTACAGATGAAATTCCTTTTGATGCTTTGGCATTCGAAATTAAGAATGTTTGGAATTTATTGGGCAAAATAACTGGGGAAACGGAAAACGAAGAGATAATTAATGAAATTTTTTCAAGATTCTGTTTAGGGAAGTAGATATGAAAAACGAAAGAAAGATTTTTGATGCGGTTGTTATAGGGGCTGGTCATGCTGGATGTGAGGCTGCTTTGGCTTTGGCGCGTTTAGGAAACAAAGTTCTTTTGACATGCTTAAATTTAGATTCTGTTGCATATTTAGCTTGCAATCCTTCTATCGGCGGAACTGCTAAAGGTCAATTAGTTAGTGAAATTGATGCGCTCGGCGGAGAAATGGGTATAAACGCTGATGAAACTGCAATACAAATAAGAATGTTAAATGAAGGCAAAGGGGCGGCGGTTCATAGCCTACGTGCTCAAGTTGATAAAATTGGATATCACGCAAGAATGAAAAAAGTTTTGGAAGAAAATGAAAATATATTTCTTAAGCAAGCCGAAGTTACCGATATTATAAGGGATAAAAATGGCGAGATTAAATCAATTAAAACAATGTTAGGAGAAGAATTTTTCTGTAAAACAGTTATAGTTTGTACGGGAGTTTATTTAAAGAGTAGAATTATTATAGGAGATTATTCCCAAGAAGAAGGTCCAAGTGGATTTTCTAGTGCTACAAAATTAACTAGTTGCTTAATTAAAATGGGAATTTCAATTAGAAGATTTAAAACAGGGACTCCGGCTAGAATAAATGGCAGGACTATTGATTATTCCAAGTTGGAGAAACAAGATGGAGATGAGAATATACAGACACTTTCCTTCTTTTCTAATACGAAAAATATAAACAAAGCACCTTGTTATGTAACTTATACTAATAATAAAACACATGAAATTATAAGAAAAAATCTTGACTTAGCGCCAATGTTTACTGGAGAAATAACAGGAGTTGGGCCTAGATATTGCCCATCTATTGAATCAAAAATAGTAAAATTTGCTGATAAAGAGAGGCATCAACTATTTTTAGAGCCAGAATCTTTATCAACTAATGAAATCTATGTACAAGGAGCAAGTACTTCTCTTCCAGCTGATGTTCAAAACGAGATGTATGCTTCTATAAAAGGGTTAGAAAATGCTCAAATTATGAGAAATGCATACGCAATTGAATATGATTGCATTGACAGTTTGGAATTAAAGCCAACATTAGAGCATAAAAAGGTCAATGGATTGTTTTTTGCAGGTCAAATCAATGGAACAAGCGGATATGAAGAGGCGGCGGCGCAAGGAATAATAACAGGAATTAACGCTTCGAAATATTTAAAGGGCGAAAACCAATTAGTTTTAAAGAGAAATCAGGCATATATTGGTGTTTTAATTGATGATTTGGTTACAAAGGGAACAAATGAGCCATATAGGATGATGACAAGCCGAGCAGAATATAGATTAATTTTAAGACAAGATAATGCAGATCAGAGATTAACAAATATAGGAAAAGAAATTGGATTAATAACAAAAGAAAAATGGAAAAAATTCGACAAAAAATATCAAAAAATTGAAAAAATGCGTAAAAAAATGGATTTTTTATTAAAAATTGATGAAAAAATGATAAATTATTTAAATTTAATAAAAGAAAGTATTCCAAAATATTCTGTAAAAATAAAAGAATTAATTAAAAGAACAAAAATTAATTTATTCCATTTAAATAATGAATTTAAAATATTTAATAAATCCGAAAATAAATATATAGATTTTTTAAATACCGAAATAAAATATGAGGGATACATTAAACAACAAAATGATGAAATTGAAAAATTGAATAAGCAGGAAAGCCTTATTCTACCTGCCGATATTGACTATTTAAAGATTAAAGGGTTAAGATTAGAGGCGGTTCAAAAGCTTAATCAAATTATGCCAATGACCTTGGGACAGGCTTCAAGAATCTCTGGAGTTTCGCCCGCGGATATTACTGTAATATCTATTTATTTAAAAATTATAGGAAAAATAAAAAAATGAAAATAATTATTGAAAAAACATTTAAAAATTCAAAAAAAACATTAAATAATGATAAAATTAATGTTTTTTCGCATTTTTTTGATATTTTAATGAGAGAAAATAATAAATTTAATTTAACAAGAATTATTGAAAAAGAAGAAGTTGCCAAAAAACATTTCTTAGATTCAGTGGCTTCTCAAGATTTTATAAAACAAGATGCAAAAGTTATTGATATTGGAGCAGGGGCTGGGTTCCCTTCCATTCCTTTAAAAATTATAAGAGATGATCTTAATTTCACTTTATTAGATAGTGTAAATAAAAAAGTTGAATTTTTAAATATGGTAACAAAGGAGTTAAATTTTAAAAATATCGTGGCAATTCACGAAAGATGTGAAGATTTAGCCCAAAAAACTGAATTTAGAGAAGTTTTTGATGTTTGTGTTGCAAGAGCGGTCGCAGAATTAAATATTTTGTGCGAATATTGCCTTCCTTTTGTTAAGGTAGGTGGTAAATTTATTGCTTATAAAAGTGAAAATATAGAAGAAGAATTGCAAAGAGCAGAAAAAGCTATAAAAACAATGGGCGGAAAGTTAGAAAAAGTTGAATATTACAATTTAGACGAAGATAGAAAAAATTGTTTAATAATAATTACTAAAATAGGGCGCACACCAAAACAATTTCCTAGGCGCGGAAACAAACCAAGATTATCTCCTATAATGTAAACGTGCGTATATTATTTGATTTATATTATAATTATGTTATAATACTAATATAGGAGAGATAATGGGAAAGATTATTTCATTTGTAAATCAAAAAGGTGGAGTTGGTAAAACAACTACTTGTTTAAATATCGCTGCCTATTTAGCTGCTTTGGGGCAAAAGGTTCTTTTATTAGATTTAGATCCCCAAGGAAATGCTACTAGTGGAATTGGTATTGAAAAATCCTCGCAAGTTAAGACAATTTACAATGTTTTAGATGGGGACGCATACATAGAAGAAGTTATAAAGAAGACAAAAATTGAAAATTTAAGTTTTATTCCTTCAACAATTGATCTTGCTGGAGCTGAAATTGACTTAGTACAGATGCCAAATAGAGAAAACACTATAAAAAACAAATTGTTAAGAATAAAAAAAGATTATGATTTTATTCTTATTGATTGTCCTCCATCATTAGGATTATTGACAGTTAACGCGTTAACCGCGTGTGATGCAATTATTATTCCTATTCAATGTGAATTTTATGCACTTGAAGGACTGACGCAACTAATGAACACTGTAAAACTTGTTAAAAAACATTTAAATCCAGATTTGGACGTTGAAGGTGTTGTTTTGACTATGAAAGACTCACGAAGTAATTTGATTAATCAAGTTAGTCAGGAAATTAGGGCGTTTTTTAACAAAAAAGTCTTTGACACAAGTATTCCAAGAAATATAAGATTAGCAGAAGCTCCAAGTCATGGAGTGCCAATTGGAGCATATGACTCAAATTCTAAAGGTGCAAAGGCGTATTTAGCCTTAGCAGAAGAGATTTTAGATAGAAATAGAATAAAGTATAATAAAATTTCAACAAAAATAAAGTTAAATGGAGAAGAAAATGATTAAAAAGGGATTAGGAAAAGGTCTTAGTGCATTACTTTCTGTGTATGATGAGGAAGATTTAAGGGTAGAAAGCAATAATAAGAATAAAAGAGGGGGATTTTCTGAACCCAATAATATAGACATTTCCCTTATATATGCCAACCCAAATCAGCCAAGAAGAAATTTTGATGAAACATCATTAAAAGAACTCGCTGCATCAATAAAAACACATGGAATAATTCAACCTATTGTCTTAAATAGGCAAGAAGATGGTAATTATATGATTATTGCAGGGGAAAGAAGATGGCGTGCGGCTAAAATGATTGGGCTTAGCGATGTCCCAGCTGTTATAAAAAACTATTCTTCAAAGCAAATAAAAGAAATTTCTATAATCGAAAACCTTCAAAGAGAAGATTTGAACCCGATTGAAGCGGCTAGGGCTATTAAGCAATTAATGGAAGAATATGAGTTAACTCAAGATGTTGTTGCTGAAAGAATAGGAAAAAGCAGACCAGCAGTTACTAATACTCTTCGATTATTGACATTATCAGCTGATGTTATAGAGTTGGTTGAAAAAAATAAGTTAAGTGCAGGACATGCAAGATGTTTAGTTGTTTTAAGTCCTTTAGAGCAAAGTAGGGTTGCTGCATTAACTATAAATAAGAGGCTTTCCGTAAGAGATATCGAAAAATTAGTTAAAAACTTAACAAATCCTAGTTCAGAGAGACCAAAAGACCAACAAAGCTTGGAATTAAAGGATATGGTCGATGAAATGCAAAGAATATTTGCAACAAAAGTATCTGTAATAGGTAATGATAATAAGGGAAGAATATATATAGATTATTATAGTAAAGATGATTTAGATAGAATTTCAGATTTATTAAGTTTGTTAAATAAAAAGACACTTACATTAAAAGATTTGTCAATGATTAATAAAAAATAGGGTTTCATGTGAAACACAAAAAGTTAATAAATAATGTTTATTGTAATATAACTATAAGAGGAGTAAGTATATAATGAAGGAAAATAAAACTAATAATCAAGGAAAGAGAATGTTAATGATCACTACCTTAATATTGGTGGTCTTATTAATATATATGGCATTTGTAAATACTGGTAGCCCTGGATTACCTATTACAGACACAGCATTTAATGAAATGCTTGATGATAATCAAGTAACTGATGTTTATTATTATGATGGAGTTTTTAGAATAAGAGTTGTTGGTTCTGAAATAACAGAGGAACAATTTCCTACACAGGCTGATTTTAATCATGTTGTTGAATCCGGTATAGCTTACGAAAGGTTTTATAACAAAATTAATGACTTAATCGAAGGAGGGGCTGATATATCATATGATGGAGATCCAAAACAAGAATCTATTTTATCTTCAATCATGCCATATTTAAGCTTAATTATTATAATAGCGGTATCTTACTTTATATTCCGTGCTATTCTTAAAGGAAACCAAGGGACATTAACATTTGGTAAGAGTAAGGCACGCGCTAGCGAAAATATCAAAATTAGATTTAGTGATGTTGCGGGTGCAGATGAAGAAAAGGCTGAACTTCAAGAAGTTGTTGAATTTTTAAAGAATCCACAAAAGTTTACAGATTTAGGGGCTAGAATTCCTAAAGGTGTATTACTAGTTGGTCCTCCGGGTACAGGTAAAACATTATTAGCAAAGGCTGTCGCTGGTGAAAGTAATGTTCCATTCTTATCAATAAGTGGATCTGATTTTGTTGAAATGTTTGTTGGTGTTGGAGCTTCTCGTGTAAGAGACTTGTTCGATCAAGCGAAAAAATCTAGACCATGTATTATATTTATTGATGAAATAGATGCTGTTGGAAGACAAAGAGGAACAGGACTTGGTGGGGGGAACGATGAAAGAGAACAAACTCTTAATCAATTATTGGTTGAAATGGA
>JAQVQJ010000058.1 GCA_028701635.1 Clostridia bacterium
GTTTTTATAATTACTCCAAGAGTATTTTACATGGTAGCTTTGTAAAGCTTCTTTAGGCACATAGATTTTTAAACCGCTATTGTTGTCATTAAAAGCTTCAATCATCTCCGGAGGAGTAGGATTGTTGCTGTAAACATATGTGAGATTAAGGCATTTATCAAAAGCAGCTTTCCCAATATTTGTTGTTGTGGGAGGAATTGTGATTGATCTTAGCCCTGAACAATTATAAAAAGCAACTTCGCCGATATTTATTATATTATCGAAAACAATTTCTTCAATCATTGAACAATTATAAAACGCACCATAGTTTAGTTTGTTTCCGGTAATCTCGACCTTCTTTAGACTAAGGGGAATATAATAGGAAGCACTTGAATCGCTAGAGTAGTATTGCTCTGTATTGATAGCATTTTTATAAGAGTATTTACCAAATATATAACCAAATAAAGCATTAGCATTAGTAGCATCCAAAGATGCCCCAACAAAAGGCACTCTTAACTCGGTAAGATTACTACAACCACTCAAAGCACCTGAACCAATTGTTTCTACGGAGTCGGGTATGATTAATGATCTTAAACCAAGACAATTATTAAAAGCATTATTTCCAATACTAGTTAGGCTTTCTGGTAAAAGGATTGTAGCTAGATTTGTGCATCCACTAAAGGCATACTCGCCAATGCTAGTTACACTTGACGGAATAGTTAGCAAGACAATACTACTACTATTAGAAAATAAGTTTTCTTCTAATTTTTCTAGTTGTGAGTTTTCTTCAAGATTTATATTTACAAGATTACTACAAGCTGAAAATGCATACTCACCTAGATATTCAAGCTTGCTGTTTTCCGCAAAGCTTACTGTAACTAAATTACTACAACCCAAAAAAGCTTTGTCATAAATAATCATTACTTCTTGAGGAATATTAATTGAAATCAGATTGCTGCAATTTTCGAAAGCAGAATAATAAATACCGGTGGTTTCAGCCTTCAAAGTAGCGGTCTCTAAGGTTTTGCCAACCGTCCCTATCAGCCAATTATTTAAATATTTTAAATTATTATCATATATTTCATAGATAATTTTATTGGAGTTATAAAAAGCATTCTGACTAATATTAGTAACTCCTTCAGGAATACTAATTGATTCTAGATTTGTACAGTAAGAAAATGCATTATCACCGATATAATTTAATTTACTATTTTCACTTATGATAACAGCAACTAGGTTGGAACAACCAGAGAAAGTAGAACCATAAAGAGAAGTTATACCATCGGGGATGGTTATTGATAAAAGACTTGTACAATTTTGGAAAGCACTAAAGCCGATTTTTGTCAGTTCACTATCTTCTGCCATATTTACATTTTGTAGTTTGTAACAATTAGCAAAGGCAGAATCCCCAATACTATGCACTGATTTTGGAATCGTAACAAAGACAAGTTTATTACAATTATGAAATGCTTTTTCACCAATATTAGTTAATTTTTCAGGGAAGGTTATTGAAGTTAAAGTAGTACAATTATAAAAAGCTCCATAATCAATAGATCCACCAGTGATGACAACATCACGAAGATTTTCCGGAATATAATAGGTCATTTTATTATAGTCTGAATAAAACTGGTCGGTAGTGATACTTCCAGTATAGAAGGTTTGACCAAAAATATATCCAAATAACCTCTCGCTAGCCTGTGTTGTTTCTCCGGTTCCCACAAAAGGTAGTGTCATCTCCGTTAAGCCACTACAACCAACAAAGGCACCTTCTCCAATCTTGCTCACTTTATCAGAGATATTTACAGAGGTAAGATTCTTACAACCATAAAAAGCATTGCCTGCTATTTGGCCATCTTCAATAGTAACCTTCTTTAATGAGGAAGGAACATGATTTACATTAGTTCCATAACCACTAGCACCAAAGATAAAACCAAAATATTTGATGCTGCTATTAATGCTTTCACCAACAAAAGGTAGGGTTATTTCTTCTAAGCCAGTACAGCCAGAGAAAACCCCGCTTCCAATACTTTGCACTGTGTCAGGAATAACAATTGAAATGATGTTTTTGCAATTAGCAAAGGCATTATCATAGATGCCGATAGTATTATATTTAAAATTAACATTGGTAATATTGGTATTTACAGTATCTATTAACCAGTTCCCTAAATATTTTAAGTTTCCGTCATAGACTTGATACTCCAATTTACAATTAGTAAACACATCGCGCCCAATTGAAATTACGCTTTCTGGCATATTTAGTGAGGTCAAACTAGTACAGTTATAGAATGCTTTATCGCCAATACTGCTAACTTCTTCAGGAAGAGTAATTGCCGTTAAATTACTACAATTAGAGAAAGCTCCATATTTTATTTCGCCACCCGTGATTGTAACCTTTGTTAGTTTCGCCGGCAGATTATAAATAACCTTACCAGTTACAGAATAATACTGTTCTACTGCTATACTTCCAGTAAAGGAAGTGTTCCCAAAGATATAACCGAATAAAGCCAAATCTGGGGAAGCATCAATTTTAGAGCCGACAAAAGGCAGCGTCATTTCTGTTAAGTTTTCGCAACCTCTGAAAGCATTTCTGCCGATACTTGTAACACTATCGGAAATTACCACAGTTGTTAGATTATTGCAGCCAGAAAATGCCGATTCTGGTATCAAGTTCCCACCAGTAACAGTCATGGTTTTTATTTTAGAACAAATATTTAAACCAAATAAATTAGTCACAGTTGTATGCAAATAAGGCACTGTAATAGTTTCAATACTATTACAATTAGAAAGAATATAATTCCCCATTGTAGTTATACTATCGGGAAACACCATCTCCTTAATACTGATACAAAACGCAAAGGCGTAATCTTCTACTTTTGTAACTTCCAATAAATTTACCGTCTTAATATTTATACAATTGAAAAAGGCACCATAATTTACTATTCCCCCAGTAATCGTAATTGTCTCCAAGTCAGAAGGAATATAATAGGTTGCATTATAGCTTTGCGGATAAGCTTGGTTATAGTAATAGAATTGTTTTGCGGAATAACTTCCTTCATAGTAAGTTGTCCCAAAAATATAACCAAACAAAGAATTAGTTTGTGAGGCAGTTCTTCCACTTCCGATAAAAGGTAATGTCATTTCGGTCAAACCACGACAACCGCCAAAAGCTGAACTACCAATGCTTGTGACGCTATCTGGAATCGTTAGTTCTGATAAACTAATACATCCTGAAAAAGCATTAGCACCGATACTTTTCAAACTACTATTGAAGGATACAGATTCCAGCCCTGTACAGCCCATAAATGTTGAGCCGAGAAGTTCGCTTAAATCATCCGGTAATCTAACTGACTTTAAGGAAGAACAACCCATAAAAGCTGAATCTCCAATCTGAGTTATGCTATTAGGTATATTTATTGTAGTAAGATTAGCACAATTTCTAAAAGCATAAGTTTTAATTTCAGTTACTTTTGCCGGTATACTATAAGGACCTGATTTACCCGCAGGATAATGGATTAAAATTGTTTGAGATTTATTAAACAAAACTCCGTTATTATCGGTAAAGTTTTCATTTTCTTTATCTACATTGATATTTGATAAATTAGTACAATTATAAAATGTATTCTCATCGATACTACTTACCGTATCTGGGATAGTAATTGACACTAAACTAGAACAATTATAAAAGCTCCCTGGTTTTAAGTCTCCTCCTGTTATCGTAACAGTTGTTAAACTCAAAGAAAGATAATAAATTGCATATTTGTACGAATAATATTGGCTTGCCACATAACTGCCTTCAAAGAAAGTACTGCTAAATACATAACCAAACACGGCCTCGCTTTCGGTTGCATCAATGCTAGCCCCAATAAATGGTAAAGTAATTTCAGTTAAAACTGTACATCCACCAAAAGTGTTCTTTCCAATTGTTTGTACAGAATCAGGAATGATAATAGAAGTTAGTTTCTTACAATTCCAAAAGGCATTTTCACCGATATAAACAATACTTGATGGTATGCTTATACTTTCAATATCGGTATTCATAAAGCCGTAATCATCAATACCAACAACCGGTTTTCCGCTATAAAATTCCGGAATAACTATGTTTTTTGCTGCTTCGTTTCCTGCAGCTACATAATAACTATCATCTACAAGAATATAATTCAAACCAAAGGTTGCTTGTTCATCGTTAAACCATTTCGCATAGAATACTTTATTGCCTTTACTGTTTTGAGGAATAGAAAATATAGCCTGACCTTCGAAATCTATATTATCATACCAACCAGCAAATGTATTAGTACCCTTAGAAGGATTTCTTAACTCTATTTCGTCATCAACATTATACGATTCAGGATTAAAAGGGTCATTTAAACCACCATTAAGATTATAGGTAATGGTATATTCTTTTGGTGTCCATTTTGCCTGTAAATTTAAAGCGTGTGAAGGCATATTAAATGTATATTCCATCTCAGTCGAAAGCAAATCTTCACCATTATACCAGCCAAGAAAAGAATATTCGTCTTTTAAAATGCTATCAGTTGTAGTTTTCGCAATTACAGTAACTAAAGAATCAAAATCAAAACTTGAATTTGTTCCACCATTGTTTATACTAATTTCTCCCGAGCGTTCATTGTTTTTTGTCAGCGTTACTTCATAATCATTTATAGTATAGATTGCCTTAAGGTTTGCGTTTTCAGTATTATGCCAGGAAGATAAACCTCTTCCTTCCTCATCGGTATATTGAATTTCATTTTGATACCATCCTGTAAAAGTATGTCCTTCCTTACTAGGCACGGGCAATTCATATACATCATTATATCTAATGGTCTTTGTTGCTTGACTTACATTTCCGCCATCAGGATCTAAAGTAAGGTTGTATTCATTTGCAATCGGACTAACCCTTATCTTCAATCCATCTCTAGCTAGGAATTCAGAAGGTTCTTCAATAATTTGATATGAACCCAAAGCAAGATACGCCCATTTATACTCAGAATAACCTAAGTTTGCTTTATATTCAAAATCGGGAACACTTAAATAGCTGTCAGTTGCATAGTGATGAGTTATGATAAATTCCCCATACTGATCATAATAAGAAACTAAGAAAGTGCTCTTTTGCTCAATCGTTAATTGAATACTTTTAGATTCTTCTGGCAGAAAAATATAACAAACCTTTCTTTGTCCAGGACTTATTTCTATTACAGTATTCGAAACCTGATTTTTTCCATCTTTATCCTCACATAAATCCCACCTCTTCGAAGAACTAATATAGTCTGCTAAGCTGATGGATTTAGTATTATATGGAACTCTTAAATATAACTCATCAGAGAAATTCGATACATTTAATCTTTTTACCATTCCATTTGATATTGACAGATTCGAGGCGATATAAGATTGACTTTCTTGGCTAAAGTAATCTTTATTTTCTGAATAAAAAGGTACTTGTTCACCGCCGTCGCCATTTCCGGTTGCCCCGTCTTTTTTATACACCTGAGTCATTCCCATCAGACTAAAGATAAGGACACCATCTTTAACTGTGCCACTCATGAGTTCTTCTTCTTCGCCAAACACTTCAGAATAGAGGGTTATTTTATCGCCATTTAATTCATATCTACCTGCCATTCCTTCATCGTCAGACCACTTATTTCCGCTTTTAAGTTCAAACCACGATTCTTCATTCTTGAATTCGCCATCATATTGATAATATTTCCCATAAATGCCTCCACCTTGGCATCCCGCTATCGGAAAAACTAACAAAGAGATGATCAGAAAGAAAAATAGTTTAATAAACTTTTTCTCAACTAATTTCTTCATAATTTTCTTCTCCTTTAATTTTAGAAAGTAGATAAATAACCTTTACTATTATACCACATCGCATGATGGAAATTAAAGGAATATTTTAGCGAATTATGTCGTGTTTTGGGAAATGTTAATATATTACTATAGTAACAAAAAAAGGTAGAGTTTCAACTCTCCTAATTAGTTCATAATTATTCTTCTTACAAATACTTGATTATATAAAGACCTTGTTCTGTAATTTATAATACCATCTTTTGGGGGAAATATTATAAAAAATTACTACATGCTCCGCTCGTTTGTCGGCTTTCTCGCCTCTTGCCATAGCTTAGGATTAGAGTTTTTAGTCGAGGAAATTTCTGCTCAGCAAACACTAGCAATTCTTATTAGAATAGCTTCAATTTCTGGAGCATGTATAACCCCTGTCATACTACTCTCCTTGTATTATTAAAAAAGATTTAAGATAATTGGTAAATCTGAAATTTATCATAATCAATATTGTCTTTAAAAATTTGAACTTCATTTATTAGCTCAAAAGGCGTTCTTTCTAAAAGATATTTTTGATAGTGTAAAGTAGGATAAAACAATATTATTTTCATTTCTCGCTCGTTTATCTCGTATGATTTCAATACATTATTAATTATTGCCTCAAATATTGAGATTGAGAACGGGTTAAAGAAATAAAATACATTATCGCCATTATCAACAGGATAATCTTGAGCGAATAAATATTTAAAATTTAATTTTGCACTTTTGTTTTGTGCTATTTCTTTGTATTTAGAATTATTAGTTTGGAGTTCTTTAAAAACAGCAAGATTAGCTTCTAATCCAGTAACTTCAATATTAAACCTATTGTGTACATAAAAGGCAACCCTACCCAATCCACAACCGAAGTCCACAAACTGATCACTGGGCTTTATTTCAATTTGTTTAAATAACTTTTCTAAAGCAAAATAGGGTGTAGCTTCATAACGGTTATACTCTGTAACCATCTTAGGCCATTCTCTTATCCCATTTGATTTTATATTCAACATTTTATCATAAATTAATTCACTCAAATTAAATTCTCCTACCTGCTTATAGAATTTATGCGTAAGTTCAGGATTTTGACTTATAGTTTTGCGTTAATTAGGAAAACAATTTGTTTCCTTGTTCATCTCAATCAATGAATTATATCTCTTTGCCTATTTAATAGCCTTTTCTATTACTTTAATACAGATAGGTTTTCCTCTACCAATAATAAAATGTTCTTTGTTTTCATCATCAATAATCAATTCATAGTTTCGGTAAAAACATTCTAAAACTTTGTTTTTCGAATTGCACACTCGATTAATGATTATGACCTTTTGGTAAAGATATTTTTAAAGTACCATAAATAATTTCATGAGTTGTTAATATTTTATTGTTACAAACAATAACAATCCTAACACCTTTTTTCATTAATCATACATTTCTCTAATTTATTTAATTTATCCGATGTTCTTATTTATCTAATATTAGAAAATTCATTATTAAATCAATAATTATTTCCTTTTCCTTAGGGTTACTTTCAGCAATTAAGATAGTTATTGCAACTAGTGTACTATCACTTAATCTTTTATCATTATTTAAATATAGTAAATTATTTTTTTTAAGAAAGTATAAGAAAATACTAGCAGCAATTCTCTTATTTCCATCTATGAAGGAATGGTTCTTTGTGATAAAATATAAAAGATTAGCTGCTTTTTCTTCTGTAGTTTCATATACATCTTTACCAAAAGCACTTTGATAT
>JAQVQJ010000059.1 GCA_028701635.1 Clostridia bacterium
ATGCGTTTTTACCCTATCAAAAAATATTGAAACAAGATATTGGTGAGCGAAATTTTAAGGCTTATTACAGTGAGCCGTTCAGTTATCTTTATTATAGTGGAGTAGCTAATCTTGTTTATAATACACCATTAGGACCGGCGTCTATTAGTGTAAACTATTATTTGAAAGAGGGGGCGCAGTTTTATTTCTTATTTCACCTTGGTTACATTTTGTTTAATAATAGAGTTGATGATTTTTAAAATTAAGTTCGTTTGCGATAAATAATGGATGTAAACAGTTTTTCCAATAATGTAAAGACATAAAAAAAACCGGTAATTACCGGTTTTTTTTATGTCGAATGATCTAAATTCTACCACTCAAGTTTGTCAACGCCTTCGCAATCCCATAATTTGCTAAAAGTTTCTTCAAAGTCTTTTTCCATGTCTTTGCCAGATTCTTCCATAGCTTCTTTCATAGCTTTCATTCCTTCTTCATCTTCATTTCTGTACTTTTCTTCAAGCTCTCTTGATAATTCCTCTAATTCTTTGCCAATGCCATTGATTTTTTCTGCTTCTTTGTCATCAATTTTGTCGTCTGCTACAGCATCTTTAATTGCATTTGCATACTTTTCTGTCATTTTTACCATTTTCTTAGCGTCAGCTTCAGGTCCAGTGATATAAGACTCCTCAAGTTTGTCAACACCTTCGCAATCCCAAAGCTTACTAAAAGCTTCTTCGTAGGTTTTCTCTAAGTCTTCGCCTGCTTTTTCCATAGTTTCTTCCATCGCTTTTTGTCCTTCGTCATCTTCTTCGTACTTCTTCTCGAGCTCTTCCATTAATTCGCTTAATTCCTTGTTGATGCCATTGATTTTTTCTGCTTCTTTGTCATCAATTTTGTCGTCTGCTACAGCATCTTTAATTGCATTTGCATACTTTTCTGTCATTTTTACCATTTTCTTAGCGTCAGCTTCAGGTCCACTGCTACAAGAAGCAATTACTAAAGCAAAAACCAAAAGACTTAAAATAATACTGATTCTTTTCATAACATTGTTTTTTTAAAAATTATGTGTTTAATAAATTAGTTGCACAAAAGTATAAAGAATTATTTACATTTGTTTGAAAAAAATAAAGTATTATTTCATTGATAATTATCTTTATGTAAATGTAATTATTCTATCCAATAAACTCTATTGTCAATAATTTCTGCCTCTTCAATTAGTGATTCTATAGCTTTGTAAGAAATGGTAGCTTCGTGCTTTTTATTAATAATATCTTGTTCATTTGAAAAATCGTTTTTCTTTTGTGGGTTTTTAATATCTGTAATTTTTATGATATAAACACCATTATTGCCAATAATAGGTTGAGAAATCTCATTTAATGGCATTGATGTAGCAATTGATGTTAACTGCGGTTCAATCCCCAAGTCTTTTAATGCAAATGTATTGAAACTTACTTCATCTATCTTGCCTTTAGTTCCATTACATTTAGCAGCGATATTATCAAAATTTGATTCGTTTTCGATTTCATTGATAAATACTTTATTTAGAATTTCTGCTTTTTTGTCTTTCACTATATAATTTTTAATTAAGGACTCAACTTCCTCAATCGACTTAGTTCTTTTAGAATTGTCTTTAAATTTATAGTAATTTTGATTGTAATAGTCCTGAATTTCATAATCGAATAATGTTATATCTTTATCCGGGATATCTTTATATGATAGAAAAATATATTCGAAACTAACCTTTTTATAATTATTAATATAATCTTTTTCAGCAATTAGAGCAGGAGTATATATGCCGTTTGAGACTAAAGATAAATATTTATTAACTAATAGATCATTTTTGATTAATGTTGTGAAATAATCTGTTATGCATCTTATTTCCTTATTATTTTCTATGTTGTTAAAATAGTTTCTAACTAATGATTTATCTAAATGACCAGTTTTAGGATTTGAAAAGTTTTGAATTATTATTGTGTGTATATTATCTCCGTATATCATATTGTTGAGTTCAGATGCACAAATCTGTATGCCTGTACTATGAATAATAGGGTAAATAATATGTTTGTTTAATAAATCATTCCATGACTGTTTTTGTAATTGTAAAATCGATATAGAATCTGAAAAATTTGTTGGATTCGATATTTCTAAAAACTTTTTATGGCTTATATATAAGGCAAGGTAATCACTAATTGGAATAGACTTACTGTTTATTATTGCAATATTGTTATTTTCAGGTTCACTAGTATTTTCATTAGAATCTCTTTTAATATTTTTAGGTATTAAATTGTTATTAATGTTACTGATTTTAGAAAAATATTTTAAACGGCAAATATATTTTTCAATAATCCTTTGTTCGTTACTACCATAGTATTCTGTTTCTATTTTCGAGAAAAGTTCATTCGCTCTGTCAAAGTTCCCAATATTTTCGTACACCAAGGCAGTTTTAAATAATAGCATGGGAGATAAATAATTATTCTTAGCTACATTTAATGCATTATTATAATAAGTTAGAGCCATTTCAATATTGCCTAACTCAAGATAAGAATCAGCTATTAGACTTAAAGATAAAGGATTAAGAAAAGGGTCTTCGCTCTTAAAACTTTTCAGCATCTTTATTGCATTTTCAAATTCCCTTTTATGTATATAGCATACACCAGCATAGTAATAAGCTAAATTTCCAAATGTAGTGTTCTTATAGTCATTTGTAATTTGAAGAAAACCTTTAAAACTATTATTTCCATTTAACGCTAAATCAAAAGAATCTTTGGCAAAATAAAACTCTGCTCTATAGGTTTCATCGTAATTTACATTTGGTGTTGTATTCGATTGAGTTTCATTACTATTGTTTTTTGATTTATCATACATATCCATCTCAATTCCAGATATATCATATTCCGATTTATAATCTAATAGCTGAAGAATATCAAACTTACTTAGTTTAGGTTTTTCATTTTGAGGAATTCTAATTGACCGAAACATATCAACATTTTTTGCAAGTACTTTTTTATTGTTTTCGTAACCGTAAAATAGACATAAGCTTTGATTTTGATAGCCTGATTCATGGTTGTTGTATAAAAATAATAAGTCGCCATTATAATTCCATGCGTGATAATCAGGATAAATTTTTGAATCATACAGTTTCTGCTGGTAAGTGCCATCAAAATTCACAATATAGAAAGACCCATAACATAGGTCACCACAATCGGAAAGAACAACCATGAATATCTTATTGTTTTTAATATCAAAATTAATCCTATTACTTCTAGATTTCACATTACTAATTTGAACATTCTCATTGCCATAACGATAACATAATTCATAAGCACCATTTATCTTGCTTGTATAAAATCTATCTTTAGACGCATCATTAACCTTATGTGTGTAATTCCTATAAGGATTTAGAAAGTTAAAATCAAATCCACATTCCCCATAATAACATTCTTCCCATTTGTTTTCTTTTTGTTCCCAAAGACAATGAAGTGCTTCACTTTCAATAGATCGTCCTAACCCAAATCTTATGTAGGCGAAATCGTTATCAATTGAAAATGAATTAAAACTATTATCAAATGTTTGATAATCATTTTTAATTTTATAATCACAGATTTTATTATTAACGCCATTGGTATTAAAACTATAAACTTCCAAGGTCTTTTCATCCTTTTTCTTTAAATAAGCCATATCTCCTTTGGGGCTTATTGCAAAGGATAGAACATCACCTGAAGTTGTAAGTTGTGTTGTCTTATAATCAACCTGATTCATTTTATATAGGTTTGAATCGCTTAGGTAAATAATCCAATCGTTTTGAGCATCCAAAATCTTTAAAAGTTTATTGGAATAATTGATTAAATATTGAGGTTTTGGATTTTGCTGTTGTATTAATCCAATAAATGCATTTATAGAATCTTTACTTAGGGAATCTAATAAGTCTAAAAAGAGCAATTCGTTTTTCAAGCCTACTGCGGTGTTTACATAAGTAGAATATTTATATTCAGTCAAGTATTCGTCATAAGCTTGAATTGTGTTCTTTTCAATTGTTTGTTTAAATGCCAGTTGGTCTCTTTTGGTTACAGCTATTGGAATTTGTGAAGCTCCGGGGTAATTTGCAATGAATTCTTTGTAAGCTTCAATTGTGTTTAGCCTCGCTGCTGTATTAAAGGCGTTTTCATTTCTAAGCTCAGTTATTTGCTTTACATAAACACCATTTTTACAATCAATTAAATATTTTTCATATAAAGTAATGTCATCGGTAAGTTTAAGATAATTAAATAACTTCTGATCTATGATTGATTTGTATTGCAAAACAGAATCTAATGAATATGACTTACTTAGTTTATTTTTACCTTTAGTGTCTAATGCAAAGTATAAATCCCTTGATTTATGAACAAATGCATAAGCTTTAAAAAAATCGTGTGGATTATACTTTCCGTTGGAATACAGCAATGCATATCCCAACCATAGTTCCGGGTTTAAACTATCTTTTTCTCGAACAAGATTAAACTCTGTTTCAGCATTTTGAAATTCACCTGCATCAAGGTACTTATTTGCTTTTTTTATAGATTGAGAATATCCTTGTAAGAAAACAAAAATTAAAGCAATAGTTAAGATTTTTTTCATGTTTTCTAATTCCTTAAATCAACAATTACATTTCCACAATAAAAGCTAAATACTTGGTAAAAGTTTTTTATCAGGTATTTAGTAGCATGTTTTTATCACTTATTTTAATGGTATCTTAAACAAATAAAATAAGATAAAAACATGATTATAAAAATAAAAAAAAATATCTGGTTCGGTAAGTTTATTTGCAGGAATTTTATTTGTAAATGAGCTTATCACTTAAAAGAGCATTTTAAAATATTCCAGGCAATAAAGTTCTAAGTCCAGAAACAATATTATGTGTCATCAATGAGTTTTAAATAGAAAATAAAAAGTACGGTCTTTGACGAGCAAAGTGCACGATTTTAATGTAAATAAGGCTAAATATCAAATCATTAATACTCACAAATCAATGTATAGATGGATCAAAAAAGTACTAGATGTATTAATTGAAAGTATCCAATTAATTACCTCAAAAATGCAATTATAACAGATTATCACAAAAAAAGCTCTACGAAAAATTAGTATACTTGAATATTTAGTTATATTTTAACTTCAAATATTAAAGTTAACGCAATTTTTTTTCTTAAGTTTTAATTCATTGCGCATTTAAGGTATTATAAAATGATATACTTTTTATTGCCAATATTCTTTTATATCAATTTTATTAAAGCCTTCGCATTTTCTTAATGCGCTAAATGCTTTGTAAAAATCGTCTTCTATTTCATCATATTCTTTTTTATTAAGATAATCGTAGTATTCTTTTCGTGCCTCTTCATCATTTTTATATTTTTGATAGATTTCTTTTTCTAAATCAGTGAATTCTTTAAGTAATGCCTCAATTTTTTTAGCTTCTTTGTTGGAAATATTATTGTCGTCATATGCTTTCTCCATGTTATTAGTAATTTCTTTCGTTATTCTTATCATTTTTTTTGCGTAAGCTTCTGGTCCACCACAAGATGCTAAAGTAAGAATAAACGCTGTTAAGCTTAATAAAATAGCGATTTTTTTCATAATTGATAAAATTTAAGTTTATAAAAAAATTAATAAGTGTAAATATAAATCTTTTATTTTATAGCTTTAATAATTTTATAGAAATTTTTTTATTCCTCTCATGTGTTTAATAACATTTAATATTTGTTTTATATGTACTGCTCTTTCACAATTCCATAAAGCCATTAATGCTTTGGTTTTTTTACAATTTCTTTGATTCTTTTTCCGAAGTGTAACTTTTGAATTCTTTAGTAGCCTCACTATCATTTAAGTATTTTTTGTGCACTTTTGCTCCAAATGCTTCGTTTGTTATTGAATGTAAATGTAAAAACGATAAGAAAATGTAAATTCAGCAATATACTGTTCATTTTCCAGTACAAAATTAAATTCTGTTTCAACATTTTGAAATTCCCCTGCATCAAGGTACTTATTTGCTTTCTTTATAGACTGGCTATAACCTTGTAAGCAAATAAAAAAAACAATAAAAATGATAATATTTGAATAGTTATTTTTTCTTCAAAGACAGTAATAAAACTATGCAACCAATAACGCATACACCAATGCTTCCATAGAGTATTCCATTTTTTAATTCGTAATTACAATCCATATCAGGCATGTTAATTCCACCTGATCCAAAGGGGTTAGGAACAAATGTTGTTGTTTCATAACAAAAGTCTGCAGTTTGTGTAATTACAATACCAGCAATACCAATAACAATTAGTATTAAGCTAAAAATTTGTTTTGAATTCATAGTCATTAGATTTTATCTTTATTAATTATTATATTTAGTTGATGATTCCAAATAATAAGCCACAATAATGAAACAGTTTAAAACTATTTATAAATACAGCGAACAGAATACTTAATAATATCAAATGCACTGCCCATATATGCCTTAGCTTCATTATCTCCATCGGCACCCCTAATTAATAATACTACTTTAGTACTTCCATTATTTTCATCATAATGTGAGTTAGACCAAAAACCACCATAACCTCCAAGAAAGTAAAATATTCCATCCACATTTAAAAATCCACCAAATAAAGCAGAAAAACCACTATTTCCTCCAATAATTAAATTATTATAAGCATTATTGCCTTCTCCACCATAATTAAACAGTAAAGTGTCAAAATCACTTTTTGATGGCAATTGCCATCCAGCAGGGCATACCGATGCTGCTGTTTGCCAATCATATAATCTACCATAATATTTGCAATTTATAACATTTTCATAATAACATGAGGAACTAGCAGTTTCATAGTTTAGGTTTTCTGCCATCCATGTTTGGTTCCCAATTACAACTGTTTTGTAAGTCTTACCATCACGATTATCCGTGAATGTTCCTGTAGTTTGCGATTGTAGTTTTAATGTAATCGCAGTTAAAACAATTAATATTAATAGTAAGCTGTTTTTCATTTTAAATTTAGTTGATTATACTGCAAATATAGTATTAAACTTTAGTTTTGTTGTATTAATTTAATAGAATATTTTTTCAATTGCTCTATTTTGTGGGTGAATTGATAATTACCAATATTGCAAGAAACCACAAGACTCGTATTTAAAATGCATTAAGGATATGAACAAAGTTGTAAAAACATTCATCAAGCATACATGGGGTAATGTAAGTGCACATATATCCGTTTTAAACAATATAATGGCAGAAAGATGTTGGCAAAATAAAAGAATTAAAAACCGTTGCAAGAGGATGTCGTAGATTTTAAATATATAAAAGTGTAATCCTATTTTAACAAGTTAGCCTAAATCTTTACCAACAAAAATGTTAGTAGAACCAAATTACTATTATTAAATAGCATAAAAAAAACCGGTAATTACCGGTTTTTTTTATGCTGAATGATCTAAATTCTACCACTCAAGTTTGTCAACGCCTTCGCAATCCCATAATTTGCTGAAAGTTTCTTCAAAGTCTTTTTCCATGTC
>JAQVQJ010000060.1 GCA_028701635.1 Clostridia bacterium
ACTTGTTGGCGCAAAGCATGGGCTGTCAGCATATCTCACAATCGTAGGACCAACAAAATAATCATCTCTATAGTCAATATTCATATCTAAGATGAAGTACCCATGATAACTATAAACAGTATATTCTGTCCCTGAATAAGTAAATGTCTCTGCTTCTGTTTTTGATGCTTCTAAGATAGAGGTCATCTGATTTAACTCAGAGACATCAGAGATAATTAAAGTACAAAAAACAATCCTTGCTTTTATAATATAGTGTTTATCAGTATATAAAGTTAATAACTTTTCACCTTCAGTTATGTTTTCAATTTTTCCATCTAAATATGTTAATTCATTGCCATCCTCATCAATAATGCTATTATAAAGAACTTCATTATCTAAGTTTAATAATTCATTATTGAAAACAACAGAAGTTTTCTGAAGATGATTTTCATCAACCCCGATTTCAATATCAATTGCTTCATCGCTCATGTCTAAGATAGAATATGCTACTTCAATAGTAAAAGGCTCCGAAGTATATGTTTTCTCTCCATAGATATATTGATAGGTAATATTGCATGAACCTAAACGTCCAGTATTATTAGCAGTAATTACCCCGTTTTCATCAATAGATACTAATGTGCTAACCTCTCCATTTTTATCTTTGATTTCATAAACAACATTAGGATTTTCTATTTTAATTCCGTTTACTATTATAGAAGGAAGAACGGATGTTTCCATAGAAAAACCATCTACTAATTCACTTGTATACACAGTAGCAGAACTACCTTCATTTAACCATCCGACTTGTATGACGTTTTTAACAAAAATTTCAATCGTCTCTTCTAATTCATATTCTTGCCAATCAACCTTAACAACCAAAGTTGTCGATGCATTTGCCTTAAGGCCGGTAACAACTCCTGCATTAGTAACTGAAGCAACTGATTCATCAACAACAGAGAAATCAACTTCTAAGTCACTGTAATATTGTCCTTTAAATAAAACTTCCGCTTTTACGCTCAAACTATCATTAAAAGGAATTTCGAGCCTTTCTTTATCTAGTACTAATATAGGAATTTCAGGGTCCGGAACTTCTGATACTGTAATCACACATTTTGCGCTCTCGCCAGTTTCTAGACTAGCAGTAATATTGGCTGTTCCTATTTTTAAGGCAGTAACCAAACCATCTTCTACCATTACTGTGTCAGGATCTGAAGAAAGCCATTCAACAAGATCATCTAGTAAATTACCATTCTGATCTTTCACTTCTACAATTAATTGATACTCATCATTAATAAATAGTGCTAATTCTGTTTCATCCAATCGAACTTCTCTTGTAACTAAATCATCCTCTTGACATGAAGTTAACAAGAGCAAAGCAATTGATAGCATTACAAAAACAACAAACTTAAATCTTTTTGTTGACATTGTCTCTCCTTTATTATAATTTTTCCCCTACTTTATATTCCCCAATTATTCCAAAGGATACTTATTGCCCCAGAACTTTCCTTGTAATTTGTCATTGCATAATAATCTGCAACTTCCTTTACAGTGTTTTTCATAGAAAGTAAAACTTGGGGGTCAGTGTAATTAGAATACAGTTCAACATATAAATAATAAACAAACAGTCCTTCGCCAAGGATACGATAATAGGTAGACCAATAAAGCTCGCTGTCTACAATTTTAAGGTAAGTAATCTTCTCTAAAGCTTTATTGATATATTCAAGCCAAGTATCAAGCGTATTTTGAGGCCAGTATTTTGCTTCTACAACATTTTTATATATTGAGTTATAGCCAATATTACCCAATGTTTGTTGTACTTTTGAGTGTAATCTGTATTCGTCAAAAAATTTTCTCATCCAAACAGATGCATCTTGAAAATAATAATCAAAAAATTTATTCATATATAATTCGTAATCAATATTGCCATTCCAACCTAGTTTACTTTCCATATAAACTTTTAGGGCAGAGAAACCGTTCGAAAAACCTCTTTGATTTGGTTGCCCTAAATTATGCATTAAAGACGAACCAGATTCAATTGCCATCAAATAATTATCTTGCATTGAATCAAAGGTATTATACGGAATTAAGAAATTAGTATAATTTGTATCATAAAGATAAAAATGAATATCTGAAGAGCAAGCCTGCCAACCGCGGACAATATTATAATATTGCTCATTTTCATCATCCGTGAGACTAAATTGATAGTCAGCATTAATTAATGCTACCATCGGCACAACTCCGTCTCGACAAATTACCTCCTCATCGACAGGATAGTATAAATCTTTTTCAACATCAAAAATAGCAGGAGAAAGTTGATACGCTAAGTAAGCATAAAAAACAATTTTTAAGTCTCGATCATAGACTTTTCCTTCATTCCCAAACCATTCATCTACTAATTCTTTTAAGTTATTAATAAATTTAACCATAGCGGCAGCGTCTGTCCCATACTTTTCTCTTTCTTCCTGACAAGCTGGACAATTACAAAATTTTGGATTATCTTCAGAAGCAAAAAAAACAATAGTCTTTTCTGGATGATCAATTAATGCCTGTTTTAAAGTATTAAAACATGCATTTAAAAGAAGCTGATATTCTTCCTTATCGCCATGGGCAGTGTAACAAAGTTGATTAGGTTTATTAGCATTATCATACCATTCAGGGTGATCTTCTAGATATTCTTCTACTGGGACATACTGAAGAACATTATGTCCTATATAACCATTAATGGGAATAGTAAAAGTAGTTCTATTTAACATTCTATAGCGATTAGCAATTGCATTATTCTCAGTTATAAAACCATATGTAGCATCCCGATATTCAATATCAGGAACATCAATAATATCATAAGAATAAAACCTAATTGTTGAAACATTTTTATTAATTTGATAACAATCCTTAAAGAAAAAATCATAGTCCAATATTTGGTTAAGGTATTCGTAAACACCATAAAGTGTTCCGTACTCTTTTGCTCCACTGATAAATACAGTTTTTTCTTTTGTAATAATTTTAAAACCCTGCGAACCTAATTGATCAAATTCAACACTAATATTTGCTTCTTGAAGTAACTTAGTGTTACCAATAGAAATATATTCTGAATTATTATCAAATTGTAAACCTGCATCGCTTATGATAGGTAGTAGTAAATTAGTAGCTTCTTGAAACAAAACAGCTAATTCGTCTGCAGCGGTTTTCTCAACTTTGGTTGCATCTTCTGAAATAACAATCTGATAATTACTGGTGTTATTTCTCAATAGATAAAAATCAGTAGGTTCAGAACTATACTGATGAATATTTCCTTCAGCTCTTGGATTATTCACCTTTACTTTCTTTTCTTCATTAGTACATCCAGTTAAAGTAAATGCGAAAATTGTAATAAGAACAATTAATATCTTGTGCATAGGTGCTCCTTTCATGGGTTACGTAACCTCTACTTCATAGCTTTCAATTGTATAATTTCCTTGTTCGTCTATTCCATAGAAATATACTGTGTACTGGCCATAGTAAATAGGAATAAATTTTTTTCCATTTTGAATCGTCATTTTCCCATAAGGATCTTTTACAATTGTCAATAATGTTGGCGATTCAGAAACATTATCAGAAATTACGGCTTTTGCAAGAGTGATTTCTTTTCCAATTGTGCCTTTTAAACAGATATCCTCTAAAATAATAACTGGTTTTTCAGAATCTGGAACATAAATAGAGTAAGTATAATAAGTTTCATTGCCACTACTATCGATGGCGTAATAACTAACTAAATATTTTCCGAACTTTGTTAGTTTAATTATATAATCACGATTGACATCGGCATTAGCGTCTAAAATTATCCCGTCAATACTTTCTACGATATTTTGCTCAGGATCAGTTACTCTGAAACTACAAGAAATGTTCGGGTCGATTACATCAGAAATTATAGTTCTCTTAATAATCACTTCAGAATTTATTTTATGCAATCCTATTAATGAGTTTATATCAATGACTGGACCAATAATATCATAATTTTGATTCGTAAATCTTTGGCCAAGAATTTGATATATTGTTATTCCAGATTCACCACTAATTTCCGTAAATTCTATTTTTAAATATAACTTTTCACTTGGAAAGCCATTAAATGCTTCTTCTCCTAGCAATTCATCTAATTCAACATTTTTTCCAAAAACGGGAGAAAAAACAAGAGTATCGTTATTATAATCAACTCTAAATTGTTCGCTAATAGAGTAAAAATTCGCTTCAATATCACAGGCATAAATATCATTAATGTAAACTTTTGTGATATTAATTGAATGTTTTCTGTAAGTGATTTTTAATTCAATACCGTTATCTTGACTATCGTTTAAATACAAATCAATTGCATTAAACTCATTATAAGCAGGAAGGACATTAAAGGTAAAACTAAAATCATTTGCTGGCAAACTATTAAAGTATGTCAAACTAGCTTTTCCATCATTAGAGTTGGATGGTTTTATTGTAAAGTTTAAATTCATGCTCTCTGCTTGAACAATAAAATCAGCATCTGTTACAAAACATTTCGATAAATCTATTTGCTCTCCATAGCCATAATTGATTACATCTATTTGATAAGAAATTTCGGCTGCTCCAAATTCATTTGTAGCTAAATAGCTAATGATTACAGACTGACAATTTGGAACTTTATATAGAAAAGAATTTAATGAGATTGTCTTGGTACTATTTTCATAAATTTCTGTTACAGAAATTTCAATTTCGCCATTCTTCACAGGATAGCCATTTGAGAAATTTACAGTTTGAACCTCTTCTAATTGATATTCACAATTAGCAACAAGGTATTTCGGCATAACTGGAAAGTCTAAAAATACTGGTTTGTTATTCAAATCAACTGTAATTTCATACACTTCTTCAACCGTGTTGATTAGGTCAGAACCACTATAGGTTATCTCATATACTCCGGAATACAAAGGTTGGAAGGAAAGCTCTGAAGGCGAAATGTCATATACAATGTTTGAATTTGTCTTTAATTTTGCCTTTATTTCTAGATTATAATCAAGATAATACCCCGTTACAATTGGCTCAGCAACTTCAATAACCTCCCCCGCAATTCCCGAATAAGACTTTGGCTCTAAACTAATATTTATCGTTTCTACATCAGGTTTTACATCTATAATGAGAACTTTCTCAGAGTAATTGCCAAAACAGTCTTTTGCAGAATAGACGATATAATAATTACCCTGGTATTTAGTTTGAAAACGTCGTTCTTTGTTTATTTCAATTTCAACACGGGCTTCAGAATAATAAGAATAATACACTCTTTCACTTATTTCAACTTTATTGTCAAAAGGACTATAAGCAAAGGCCGAAAATACGGGGTAAGTACCTCCAAGCTTTCCTTCAGGTAAGGTGTTCTCACAATCCACTGAAATAACAGGGGCGTTTTGAGGAATAAAGGTCAAGTTATCATCCACAGGTACATCAAGAATATCTTTAATTACAAAATTCATTGTTGAACCAACATAACTAGAAGCTGAGATAGAAATATAAACTTCACCATTAGTAAACCCAGTCCATATATTACTATAAAATAATTTCTCATCTAAGTCTGTCACTAAGAGCGGATTGGTATCATTACCATTATGGACATATACTTTTTTAGTTTCATTATCAAGAGAAATACCATAGATCTCACTACCTACTTCCCTTTCATTACTAAATTCACCAGTAAAGGATAAATAAAAGAATGAACCGTATTGATTACTAGAATGTAATTTGTAATTAAAACCATCATAAATTATAGTTCCAGATGAATGTCTCTCAATTCCAGTTTGCGATTGTCCAGATGAACCAGCAGTAACATAGGAAGTAAAGGGAGCTTTTGCAGAAGTTGTGAGATTCTTTTTTAAGGTGACTGTTAGAGAATTATTTGAATTGTGAGCATCTGTAAATGTCACTAGTAAGTGCTGAGCATCCTCTGATCCTAAAAACTCTGGGGTAATAATCATATTTATTATTGGATTAAGATAAGTCTGATTGCTTATATCTACAATCTTATTATAATAAAGCGTATCTCCTCCGGCTAAAGAAACAACTAATCCTTCGATATTTTCATAGAGTTTAGACTTGCCATAATAGTAGTTCGAACGAGAACTGGATAATCGATAAACATCTTCCCGAACAATAATCTTCTTAGATGATTTTAAAATTCTATTATACAGTTTTGAATAATATACTATTTCATATTCTCCCGGTTGTTCAAAAGTAATGCTGTCCAGATGATAAACATGGTGATCAGGAAAAATTACATAATGATCACTTGCAGGATATTCAATCCCATCATAAAACACTTTTCCTTTAGGAATATTAATCGTTTCTCCAAGTAAATATTCTGAAAGTAAATTTCCATCACTAGAGTTCACATCAACATCTGAAAGCCAAAAGAATACAGCTACAATTGCAAGCAATAAAAGGCATAATAAATAATTTGGTTTTCTTTTCATCAAATTCTCCTTCTAATTTATTTATTCTTTCAATCCACCCATAGAAACCTTTCCAATCAACTGGTTTCTAAAGATTATATATATGGTTATAATCGGTATTGCCATAATCATACAACCTGCTAACCTAACAGGAACAACATTAAGCCCATTTATATTAGAGTTCGATAGATAAAATACACCATAGGCAATAGTTGGATGATTAGGTACATACAAAAGTGGGGTTTGGTAGTCTTCCCAAAAACTAATAAATTTTAACATAAACACAGTAAAAACAACTTTACTAACCATAGGTAACATAATCTTGACTAAGACTTTAAATTCAGAAGCTCCGTCAATATAAGCTGCATCTCGATAATCTTCGGAGATTCCTTTAAAAGCAGCTTTAAAAACAAAATAATAGATTCCTAAAAAGTTAAACTGGGTTACGAGATTAAGCCAAATATTATCGTATAATCCAAAAAATTTTAGAATTTGCATTGTTGAAGCTGTATTACCAACTATGGGTATTATTAATGTCAATATAACTATAGTGTCTAAAACAGCATTATACTTAAAATTAAATTTACTTGTTGCATATGCAACTAAACAAGGTACCATAGTCGACATAAAGGCACCAGTAAAACAATAAATAAGGGTGTTAATCAACTGCTGGCCTACGCCAATATTGTAAGGAACTCCTTCTATAACAACTGGGACAGAAAAGTGCTGAAATATTTTAACATAATTATTCCACTCCCATTCCCAAGGCCAACCAGCAAGTAGTCCAAATGGATTCACCCGAAAGACATTTTGACTTTTTAGGGATGTTGTAATCGCCCAAAAAAGAAGCATTACTATAGATAAGGATAGAATAAACAAAAATATCTTAATCAATAATGTGAAAAGATCAAGTTGTTTAAATGTTATTTTAATTCTCTTAACCATATGGTTAGTCCACCTTAGGTCCGAATTTTTTTAAACAATATCTTAGAAGGAATGTTAAAGGGATAGCTATAACTGTCATAATAATTCCTAGCGCTGCAAGATAAGGATAATCTGAGATAGTTGCAACTTTCATAGAGCG
>JAQVQJ010000061.1 GCA_028701635.1 Clostridia bacterium
CAAATGAAGAAACCAATTTCTTGGAAGATGTAAGAAAATTCTTTGAATACAAAGGGATACCCTTTGAAATGGAGAACTTAAAATAAACGGAGGAAATAAAATGGAAATTGAATTAAAAGAGGAAGGTAATAAAGAAGAATCTTTCAAGTTTAACTCTACTACCACTGGAAAAGTGAATTGGGAACTAAAACTTGTAAGTAATGAAATAAATGAGGAATTTTGGAAGAGAGTTGATATCAACTTAAAACAAGCCAAAATTAGAGAGGACGAATATCTAAAAAGAGGATAAAGGAGGTTGATATGGGAATGGACTTAATAGATGTATGCCCTACAAATAGGTATATGTCGCTAAAAGAATTAATGCCTTTATATAAAAAGAAAAAGATAGAAGTAACAATTAAAAATTTAAGGACAATTTATATGAAAGCATACCGAATAGGATATGTTGATAGAAAGAATATATCTAAACTTGGTATGATGGAATATGCCTATAAAAGAAAGAGATGATAACAAATACTAATTTAATTGCAAAACAGAAGAGATTTACTGCTTTTAGGTTTTGTGATGAAAGAAAAGGAGGGTGTGGAAAAAAATTTAATCCTACTTCTAAACACCAATTTTTATGCGAAGAATGTAGAAATAACCATAAAAAGAAATGTTTAATAGAAAGAAGGACTCTTTGTCGCAAGTGCAGAAAACCTTTAAACAAAGAATTGAGGGAACAAGCATACTGCGAGGATTGTATTAAAAAGTTGGTTATTGAAAAAGCTATTAGGGAAAACACTTCTCTTGATATAACAAAAATATCTCTTGATGAAAAACAAATTGAACATTATAAGGAAGTAATTATTTCAAATGCTAATTCCTTTAATTTAAAAGGAAGGAGATACAAATGAATAATAATTTATTTAAAGAAGAGAATACCTATTATAAAATGGAAAGAGAGTTCGCTGTTGAGGATATAGCAAATTTGTTAGATTCTCCAAAGGTTTTAGGGCTGGTAGCAAATATAAATGAGGGAAAGAGTAATTTAATCTATTATTTAATAAACGAATTGCAAAAAGTAGGAAATACAAATATTGCTTCTTTTGGATTAAAAAAAGATTGTGGAGAATTAAAAATTAACTCAATAGCAGAACTTGAAAATATTACAGGACACTCGGTATTTATTGACGAATTACCTGTCCTTTTTGATTTAGAGAATAGAAAAGAAAAAAGAAGAATAGAAAATACATTGAGATTGATTGCTCACAATAATAATATCCTTGTTCTATGTGGATTGCCTGAAAACTTTAAAAAGTTTTTATCTGGAAAGATAAATAATTGGCTTCTAAAAAGGATAACAATAGATGATGCTATTAATGGTTCTTCATTAAAAAAAGTTGTTACAAATTATCACGGAGTAGAGTCTGGTTCAGAAATTTTAAATATTAACAAAGATGAAATGCTTTTGTTTGATGGTAAGCATTACAAAAAATATAATATTCCATATTTGCAAGAAATGGATACAAAAAAGGACAATAAGAAAATTGTAGAAATAAAAAATGTTCCAGAAAACGTTTCAGAAAACGTTTCATTTTTTGTGGAAAAAAATAATTGTTCAAAAAAATGTGCTGAAAATGTCCAAGAAGAAGATTTTTTAGATTTAACTAAAAAAGATATTCCGAAAGGTTTATAAAGAATAGATATTTTTTAGATTAAAAGATGGATTTGGAAAAAAAAGTGATGGACGCAATAAAGATTATTGATAAGAGAATTGATTATTTAAAGAATCACTATGCTATTAATAAAGAAGATAGATTAAATGAGTTGGTTAATATAAGAGAGGAGTTAAAAAAAGTATATACACAATGAATAAAAAAATTATAAGTAATTGGAGGTTAAATCAATATGAGTAATACAATAAGAGAATACAAATCTATATCTCACAAGGGATTAAACGAAGGAAGAGATCTATCACTCACTGCAACATCTCAAGGAAAATATCCTTCTGCAATCCAATTTACTATTGGAGATAAATATTGTGTTTTATCTGAAAACCAATTATTAGATATGATAAAAACTATAAATAAAAGAATTAAATGCAAAAGAGGATATAGTGCTACTGAAACTCTTACACCAGAAACAATTAACCCAGAAAGCATTAAACAATGATTGAACTTATTAAACGAATTTTGAATGTTTTTAAAAAAGAAGTTCCATTAGAATTTATACAATACCCTATTGAGAAAGGGAGTTATAAAGTTACCTTCTTAAATGGGGAAATTTTTTATGTTGATGATAAAACGATACAGAGTATTCTCAATTTAAGGAGAATGGGAGAAAAAAATCTTTTAATGAGAAATGAAGATAATTCTTGTTCAAATATATATAATATTGATTTAATTATACATATAAGAAAATTGGAAGAGATAAAATAGAAACCTTTATAAATATAAAATATATATAACAATATGCGTGAAAAAAAAATGAGTTGTGAAGTATGCGATAAAGAAGTTCTATTTATAAAAGTAAATGACCCTTCAAGTCCATTACACCAAAAATTAGATTCTTCTGAGGGAGTATTGTTTGAAAGAAAATGCTTTTGTAATGATTGTTGGAATAAGATGCTAAATGGATTTGAAGTAGAAGAAGAGAATGTTAAAGTTCATTATGATGGTATCTCTAAAAAGTTAGATGATATTATTGAAAAATTTAAATCTTTTTAATACAAAAAAATAATAATTTTTTTAAAATTATATACAGCAAATTTCCATTAATTCTTCTGGGGTTATTTCTTCTTTAAATAAATTTTTATACATTTCTGCCCTTGTTGTAGCTACCTCTGGGTTATTTAAAATTGCTTTCTTTGTAGCATTTAAGAATTCTTCTTTTTTTTCCTTTAATTTCTTATCTTTTATATTAACAACTTCTTCTAACTCATCAAGTTCTTTTAATTTAGAATTATAATATTTTCTTTTTTCTTCTATATATTCTTTTGTTAGTAATTCTTTTTCTATAACCTCTCTAACAAATTCTGAAATGTTAATATCAAAAGTTTCCAGAGCTTTTTTTATCTCTTTTCCGTATCTGAAGTTAGACATATATGTTTTTTCCATACATCTATTATAAGTAATTACTTTATAAATCTTTCTAAATTGAAACAAAATGCAAAAGCTTATAAAGAGTAATTTATAAAAAAGCAAAAGCTTATAAACTGATGTTGTCCTTTGGATTTGCCAATTTTTATCAATTTTATGTGTAAAAGTATCAAATATTTCTAAAAAAAAGCAAAAGCTTATAAAGAGAAGTGGGATTTTTTAAAAAAAGTTATTTTTATTCTCTCCAAAAAAGGTGTTGTATAGTGTTGTATAGCATTATTGTATTGTATAGTGTTGTATAGTATATTATTAATGTATATTGTTGTATAGTATCATTATTCTTATTATTATTATTATTATTATTATATTTTTACACTATTAGTTTATAAGCTTTTGCTTTTTTTCTTGTTTTTATGTGTAAATTTTAACTTTTCTTGTACAAAGTGAGTTTATAAAGCTTTGCATTGTAAAATCTCGAGTTTATAAGCTTTTGCATTTATCTTTGTTTTTTATGTAATTCGTAAGTGAAAATGACGATTTGCTGGATATTTTTATATAAATACTTTCACTTATCCGAACTTAACCAATTCAAGACAAGTAGTTACCTAATGGGTAACTAATGCACACAGCCTCTTTGCTTATAAGTATATATTGCCAAAAACATATTTAAGGGAAAAATATATCTAGAAAGTTTTATAAACTGAACAAGTATAGTTAAACTATGGAGTTTGAGGAGAGTGAAAAAAGAGAAGTGAGTGAAAGCCCAAATAAAGGGATTAATAACCCAAAGGAAGCACTAGAAAGGTTAAAAATATTGTTAGAAAATAGGGTGATAAAAAGAGATTCTTTACAGTTTATATTTGATTTTGAAGAAGTATTAGAATACGATCCTTTCTTTATTGATTATTTTTTAGAAAATCCTTCCATAATTGTGGATTCCTTAAGATCAGAGATAAGAGAGAGATATGGAGAAGAATATTCAGTATTTTTTAAAAATCTTAATGTTAATGAAAATATTTCAGATATTAGAGTAGAACATCTTGGTAAGATGGTAAAAGTAAAGGGTATGCTTTCTAATGCAACACCTGCAATGATGCTAGTAAAGTCTAGAGTGTTTAATTGTGCTTCTTGTGGTACAAATATCACAACAGAAGGAAAAGTGCCTCTACGATGCTCCTGTGGGCGAAAAGGAGGGTTTTATGTTGTAAGCACAGAGTATGAAGACTTACAAGAAATAGTGTTAGAAGAGAATCAAGACGAAATAGGAGATAGAAGTCCTAAAAAGACAAGAGTTAGATTAGTAGATAAATTATGTGTAAAAGAAATGAATAATATTATAAAAGATGGAAGTAAAATTGAGGTTATTGGAATAGTTCAGGAAATACCCCTAAAAAAAGATGCTAAACTAGAAGAAGAGATTTATCAATTTAGAATTTTTGCATTACAAGTAAATAGTTTAGATACAGAATTTGATGAAACAATTACAGAAGATGATATAATGGATATAGAAGAAATAAGTATGGATAAACCCTTAGATAGGCTTTCTAATAGTCTTTGTCCAAACATTATCGGAAACGAATTAATTAAAAAAGCCCTTATATTAAGTATGGTCTCTGGAACTGAAAAGAAATTAGTAGATGGTAAAAGAGAAAAAGATAAAATACATATTTTGTTAGTTGGTAGTGCTGGATTGGCTAAGACTGAAATGTTACAAGCAGTTGCTCGTAGACATTTTAAAGGAAGATATGCTAGTTGTGAAAGACTTAGTGAAGTAGGTATTGTTGGAGGTGTTGAGAAAGATGAGATTACTGGATCTTGGGGATTAAAATGTGGGTTACTTCCAAAGCAAAACAAGGGATTACAAATTTTAGATGAATTGGATAAAGCAGATAGAGGAGTTCAAAAAGCACTTCATACTCCAATGGAATCTGGAGTAGTATCTATAAATAAGGCAGGAATTAATGCATTGCTTAGTGCAGATTGTACCGTTATATGCGGTGCTAATCCTAAAAATTCTAGATTCGATATAAATAAGCCAATTGTAGAGCAGATTAATATGGAACCAACTCTTTTATCTAGGTTTGATTTAATCTTTGTTATGACAGATAGTTTAGGAGAAAAAGAAGATGAAGAAATTGCTAAAAGTATTTTTGAGGATAGCAAACCCGAAATAGAATTAATTGATTTAAGTTTATTTAAGAAATATATAAAACATGCAAGTAAATTAAAACCAAAATTTAATGAAGAAGCAAAAACAGAAATTACTAAATTTTATCCAGAGATTAGAAGATTATCTAAACGGATGGAGTCCGGAATGGAAGGTATGCCTATTGTTCCTAGACAGTTAAAAGGAATTAAAAGATTAAGTGAAGCATCTGCAAAGATAAGATTAAGCAATACAGTAGAAATACAAGATGCAAAATTTGCTATAGAACTATTTAAATACTCTTTACTTAAACTTGGAATGGATTTGGAAAATGGTCTTTTCGATATGGCAAGAATCTCTGGAGGAAAGACGGTTAGTAAAAGACAAAAGATGGAATTAATATTAGGAGAGTTAAGAACTTTGATTGGTTCTGGAGGGGGAGTACCAAATAATGATTTTAAGGCACTTGTTAAAAATAAGTTTAGTATTGAAGCAGACGAGTTTTATAATATAATGGAAATGTTACACCAAGAAAATCTTGTAATAAATTCTGTTCAAGGTTGGAAACTAGTAAACAGCTAAATATATATTTTAGTATATATATAACCGAAAGCTTTATAAACTAATGATGAATATATATTTTATGGAATTTATAAATTTAGATTCTTTACAAATGTTAATTAAATTAAATAGGAGACACTATGGCAGAACCAATTAAAAAAATAAGTGCTGGAAGACTTTCTGTATCTGTATTTGAAAATATCAATGCAGAAACAGGTAACAAATACAATAGTTATGTCTTGCAGAAATCTTATAAAAAAGATGACAACTGGGTTAATAAAAGTATAAACCTTAACTCTAGAGAGTTAGGAGAATTATTAGTATTGGCTCAAGAAATTTCAAGATTTGATGTTATTAAACAATGAGTGAAGATACCTGTAAATACTTTAAAGAATGTTTTTGTGGAGAGCCCGCAACAGCAATAATAAGATCTATGCCTGTTTGTAAAAAACACTATAAAGAACTGAGGTATGATAATGAGAGGAGATTTAAAAGAAATGTAGATATACCTTGTTTTGATGAAAACAATCCAGAAATAGCCTCGCAAAAGCTTCCAAAAAAGAAGAAAAGAAAAACAGATATATCGAAAAGTTTATAAAGACGAATATACTAAATATCTTATGGCACAAAGAATAGAAATTGATGTTATTGAAATAGATAAGACGAACAGTAAGGTAATTGCTGATGTAGAGAATAATGGATCTGTAGAGCAATATACATTTAACATAGTTGAACCTGTTTCTATGAATTTTGTTAAAGTTGGTAAAGCAACAGTTTCTATTGAGGGCAATAATATTGTTTATTTTAAATCTTTAGTTGCTGGAAATGATACTTTTCAAAAGAAAACTTTTACTCAAAGATACAATGGATATAAACCAAATAATTTTCAAAAAGCGAATAGTTATGCTCCAAAAACAGACGAATCTGCATTTGGGAAGTGTAAGTTTGGATTTCTTATTGAAGCATATAAATTAGGAAAAAATTTAGAAGAAGCTGAAAAAGAAAGTGAAGAGTGGGCTAAAGCAGCAATGAGAGTTCTATAATTATTTTTTTGGCTAATCGTATAGTGGCATTATATTTGATTTGCAATCAGAAGACACGAGTTCGATTATCGTTTGGTACATTTATTTAACAAAAAATATTTGTTTTGTTTTTTTATTTCTTTCGTATGTTCCTTTAAATATATTTTTTTCTATACAAGGAACTAGAACATCCGCTCTTCTTATTTTTCCCTCTTTTTCTAATCTGCAGAGATACTTAGACAATGTTCCTTGAAGTATTCCCAATTCCTTACCTGCTTCATTCTGATAGCAAGGATTATGTTTTTTAACATATTTATATATTTCGTTTTCCATATAAGTAGATTATATTTAAGTTTATAAATCTTTTTATAATTCAACCCCTATTAAAAATATAGAAAACTTTATAAAGTCTATTTAATTTAAATAAATGCGAGTTAATCCACTTGGAGTTAATGCTTTGATGCAGATGTCGCGGTTACCGGTTAAAACCGACTTGATATAGGTTCCAAGATATAAACAAAAACTACTTGGTTTACGGTCCAAGGCACAATTGGTAGG
>JAQVQJ010000062.1 GCA_028701635.1 Clostridia bacterium
CCTTGATTTATTGATTCATTCATGTTATAATCGCCATACTTTTGGTATGCCCTCATGGTCAAGAGGTCAAGACGTCGCCCTCTCACGGCGGAATCAGGGGTTCGATTCCCCTTGGGGGTACCAATACATAAGATAAAAAGAGTCACTTTTGCGGCTCTTTAATTTTTTCCAAGGGGAATGTGAAATTTCATTTCACGCGATGTTATCACATCGCCAAACCCCTGAGAAATATTTCGTCGCATTTAGGTAAATGCCTGCTTTGCAGTCGCTTACCTCTCTGCTCCTCATAATGCAGGGTGAAGGGCTTGTTTCTTAATAATATTAGATTTATATAAACGCCCTTCTCGATTCCCCTTGGGGGTACCAATACATAAGATAAAAGAGCCACTCCTATTGACTTTTTTTAATGTAATACAATTTTAATTTATCAATTTTAATTTAGCAAATTAAAAAATGATTCGTTTTATAAAATGTCTTTTTCTAATAAACTAATTTTTGAACCATCATAATCTGTGGAAAATTCAATAAATTTATACCCAAATTTTTTAAAAACAATTGGTTTATGAGGAGTAAACAGATATACCTTTTTTAATTTTAATTTACGAAATTCATCTTCGCTATGTTTAAAAATATAAGGCATTAATTCAAGAGATAATTTTCTATGTTTTTTTGGTATGTATAAATTACCAATCCAAGGGGTTAAGTCTTGTCTGCTTTGTAAATCACAAGGCATTATTCCATATGTTGCAATTAACTGATTATTTTTTAAAACAACATATGTTTGAAATGTAGAATTTTCATTTTGTGAGAATTTAACCCAATCATCCCAATATTTTTGGCTACCTTTAAGTCCCCATTCATCATAAAGCCATTTTGAAACAGTTTGTTCAAAACATTTATAATGTTTAATATTTTTAATTATTATATCGTTCATAATAATATTATAGCAAAATTTTATAATCATTAAAAATAATAATAATTAAATGTAAAATTTTTATTCATTTTAATGAAAATAACTTTGGTAAAGAAAGTTAGAATGGCATATCAATTAAATTTTTGCAAATAATAGATGTGTGTTAGATAAGAGAAGCGAGGCATTGCTTAACATAATAAACCACGAATGTAATGAAGGATCCTATAAAGTCATTGAAATCGATGACTTAATTAGATTAATGCCTAATAAATTTAAAGTAGATTTTGATATGATAAATCAACTTATGGGATATTTAAGAAATGGCGAATATATTTCAATTAAATATTCCGATAAAGAAGTTTTTTGTGTTTCACCATCACCCAGAGGAAGAAGAATTTTTGAGGTAGAGCAGGAAGAAATAAGAGAAGTTAAAAGAAAGACCTTTAAATTTTTTATTCTTTCTTTTTTTTATTTGATTTTGATTTTCGGTGTGTGCTTAGGAGCCTCATATTTATCAAGATTTATTTAGAATAAAAAAAGTTGCAAATTTTTTTTGTTATGATATAATATTTGTACTGCACTAGGTGGGGAGCTAGCGGTGCCCTGTACTTGCAATCCGCTATAGCAAGACCGAATGATTGGTGCGGCGAATTTAGTTTTTTGGATGAGTATTTTGAATCAGTGTTGAAATTAAGGTCTTATACATCATTTTACTGTGAACCATGTCAGACCCTGACGGGAGCATCATTAAGCAGATTAAAATGAGTGCTTTAAGGTAGCTTTAATGGAGTTGAATTGAATACGGCTCAAGAAATTAGTTTGACAAGTCAATCGGTGCAGTATTGAATAAACCACGGTAATCCCGTGGTTTATTGTTTGCAAAAAGTCATATTTGATAAAAAAAAGATGGCTTAGCCATCTTTTTTAATATAAGAATCTACAGAGTCCTTTCGTTTATTTTTTAACTTCCTTTTTAGGTTTTTGTTCTACTTTAATATCACTTTTTGTTGTTGATTTCACTTTTCCAGTTTTTAGTTTTTCTTCTGTGGTAGCGATTGGTTTCGCTTTATCTTTCTTTTCAATCTTTTCTTTTTCTTCTTTCTCTTCCTTTTTTTGAGGAAGGATAACAGAGAAATTATCTGGCTTACCTTGTGAGTAAACTATTTTGCCATTTCCAGCGATTTTGGTAACAGTTCCCTCTATTTGTGCCTCAACTGTTCCACGTCCCATAAGAAGAGCTATTGAGCCACTGTTTTGTGATGAAACTTCGCCTAAATCGCATAGTTTTTCAATATGTCCATTATTCATAGTGCCGATATATGAAAGATTTAAAGCATATTCGATTTTTCCATTCATCATTGTGGTGATGTTTGCACTATCTTCGATTGCGACTATATCTCCATCTATCATTGTTCCAATCTTCGCTTTATTTCTGACGAATAAAATCTTTCCATTTCTAAATGTTGTGATTCTAGATTTATCATCCATAAATTTAACAAAACCAGAATTAAATGTTCCAATTTTTGCTTTGCACTTCAAATAATCTATTTCACATGAGTTAATTGTTGTAATTTTAGCTTTTCCGCTTACGTTTACAATGTTACCAGATTTAAACATTCCAATTTTTGCTTTTCCACCCAATGTTTTTATAGTCCCATTATTAAATACGTGAATCTTAACATGACCACCGATTGTATTAAAATCAGTATCAGTTGACTCTAAAACCACTGCATCTTTTGAAATTGAAATGTTTTTACAATTATCAAAAAAATGTTTTCCTTCTTTTATATTTAAATCACTTTCGCCTTTATGATAAATAGGCTCATCATTTTTTCTTTTTAAAAAATCAAAAAATCCCATATTACTACCTCTTATAAATTCTATCATTTATTTTCTATAAAGACAAATAAAATAAAGTAAATAAAAGAATAACAAAAATAAATTAAAAAATAATAGACAAAATTCATTAAAAAATAACAAAAAAATAAAAAATAATATATTTAATAAATAATTAATTAAATTAAATTCGAAAAATGTTGTAAAAAATATAATTTATTATAAGCATTACAAAATATGTTAAAAAAATATATTTTTCGCTATTTTTTAATGAATTATTTATGCAATTATTTTTTAATTTTAATTTATAATCGTTTTTGCATATGAAAAATATTTTAAGGGGGTAAAATATGGAAAAAAGATGCTGTGATGCGTTGAGGAGATTAGCAAGGCAGGCAAAAAATCGTTTAGGGAATCGAAATTATTTTGAAGGGAAGGGCAATAATAAGGTGTTAAATGGAGGATATTTAGCTGACTACAAACTTGTGCATTTGAGTAATAAAAAAGAAGAAAAATTTTATGAACAAGTGAGAGAAATTTTAGAAAACGAAATTGATGCAATAAAACCAATAGGAAAATTAGCAGACAAAACAAAATTTGAGCAAATGAGCGAAACACAAAAAGAGCGCTACATAATTAATCTTGCTGATAAATATCTCAAAATGAAAGAGAGATTTGAAAGAGAAAGGGCAAGTACAATGGAATTTGCGGGATAATTTTCATTGATAAAATTTAAACTATTTTAAATTTTGAATTGCTGAAATATGTCAGGTATGATATAATCTTTTTCTATGGAAAGTGAAATATTATCGGGACTTAACGAAAAGCAAAAAATGGCATTGTTACAGACCGAAGGGGCTGTTTTAGTTACTGCTGGAGCAGGAAGTGGGAAAACAAAATTGTTGACTCATAGGATTTCTTATTTAATTAAAGAAATGGGTGTTAATCCTTATAATATTTTGGCATTAACTTTTACTAACAAAGCCGCAAAAGAAATGAAAGAGCGATGTGAAAATTTAGTTGAAGGCGGAGATAAAATTTGGATTTCTACCTTCCATTCTATGTGTGCAAGAATTCTGCGATATGATATTGATAAGTTATCTAGCTATGATAAAAACTTTACGATTTATTCCGATCAAGATAGCGACAAAGTTTTTAAAAAGATTTTTGACAATTTTGGAATTGAAAAAGATGATATAAAAAAATTGATTACCTTTCATATTTCTAACTTAAAAAATAATAATATGAGCATATTCGAATATGAAAAAGTTTACTCCTATTTGAATAATTTTATATTGATAAAAAAAGTTTATTTAGAGTACCAAAAAGAACTAAACCAAGCAAATGCACTGGATTTTAACGATCTTTTAAATAAAACTTATGAACTTTTTATTACTTGCCCAGAAGTTTTACAAGGATATCAAAGTAGATTTAAATATATTTTGGTTGATGAATTTCAAGATACAAATAAAATACAGTATGATTTAATAAAGTTACTTTCCGGGAAATATAAAAATATTTTTGTTGTTGGAGATGAAGATCAGTGTATCTATACATGGCGAGGTGCTAATTTTGCTAATATTTTTGATTTTCAAAAAGATTTTGACAATGCAAAACTCTTTAAACTTGAAAGAAACTATCGTTCAACTAAAAATATTCTTGACCTTGCGAATAAACTAATAAAAAATAACAAATCTAGAATGGAAAAAAATCTTTGGACAGAAAATAATGGCGGAATTGAGCCAGATGTTCGTTTGGTTTATGATGAAAGAGAAGAAGCGGAGATTGTTGCAAGAGAAATCTATGACCTCGTTAACAATCAAGGTTATAACTATGGAGATTTTGCAGTTTTAGTTAGATTGAATGCTTTAACATATCATTTTGAACAGAAATTTTTGTCCTATAATATTAATCATACAATATTTGGTGGTTTTAAATTTTATGAAAGAGTTGAAATTAAAAATATAATTTCATACTTGCGAATTTTTATTAATCCTAGAGATGAAGTTTCGTTGTTGAGAATTATAAATTTTCCAAAACGAGGGATTGGAGATAGTGCGATTTCTGCAATAAAAGAAATAGCAGAAAAAAATGGATTGAGTTTATTAGATACAATCTTAAAAATTGAAGAATTAGGTGCACCGAACGCAATAATTAATAAACTTTCCGAATTTAAAAGAAAATATATAAAATTAATGAGCGAGTATGAGTTGCAATCGCTCTACGATTTTGTGGTTTCTGTAATCAATGAATATGATATTAAAGGCGCTTATAACACAAATAGTGAAGAAAATATTGATAAGTGTTTGAATATAGATACTTTTATCTCATCTGTTAAGGATTTTACCGAAAAAAACACAAAAACAACACTTACTGATTTTCTTGAAAGCGTTACATTAACTACTGATATTGATACTATGGATAATTCAAAAAATTGTGTTACTATTGCGACAGTTCATGCGGTCAAAGGTCTTGAATTTAAGTACGTATTTATCGTTGGACTAGAAGAAAATATTTTTCCTATTTCTCGTGCAAGAGAAAAAGATGACGATATGGAAGAAGAACGTAGATTAATGTATGTTGCTATTACACGAGCTAGAGAAAGATTAATGCTTTCGCGTTGTAAAACTCGCTATATGTATAATAAAAAAGATTTTGCGATAGATTCACGCTTTTTAAAAGAACTTGGATTTACTAAACAAGAAGAAATTAGTCCAAGTTTAACTAAAAAATATGACCAAACATATTCACATTCTCATGCCCGAGGATTTAATTACAATGCCAATGTTGAGTTTAACGAAGTTACAAATCAAAAATCTCAGTATGCTTATAACCCAATGAATATGGTGAAACCAAAAGCTGAAGAGAAAGAACCAACTATGTATGAAAAATATATGCAAGAGCAGAACGATAAAAAATCTGACAATAGTTATGAAGAAGGGCAGAGCGTGTTACACCCAAAATTCGGTATAGGAAAAATAGTAAAAATTAGCGGGAAATTTATCGATATAGAGTTTGATAAATTAGGAGTTAAAACTCTTCTTTTAGATATTGCACCTTTAAAAATAATAAAATAATTGGGAAAATCTCATTTTTAATCTGTCATTCTGAGCGAAGCGAGGAATCTTAAACTCTACGGCAAAAGATTCTTAGTCGTTTCACTTCTCAGAATGACAAAAAAAATATAAACGAGAATTTTTTATTTGAAAAATTGATAAAAAATGCTAAATTATAAAAAGGAGGCAGTGCCTTATGGGATTAATAAAGAAAATAATTGAAGCTCTAAGAAAAACAAGAGAGGCACTTGCTAGAAAGTTTGATGCTCTTTTGAGTCGTGGAGAATTAACCGACGAGTTCTATGAAGAGTTGGAAGAAGTCTTGATTTCATCAGATGTTGGTGTTAAGCCAAGTATGGAAATTATTGAAGAGTTAAGGCTTTATTCTCGTAAAAATAAAATTAGAAATTCAGTAGATGTAAAAAAAGCATTAAAAGAAATTCTTTCAAAAATGTTAAAGACAGAAAACAAAGATTGGATAAAAACTCCAAGCATAATAACTATCATTGGTGTTAATGGTGTTGGCAAAACTACAACCATTGGTAAACTTGCCTATTATTTTAGGAAAAAGGGCAAAGAAGTTTGTTTAGTTGCCGGAGATACTTTTCGTGCTGCAGCTTCTGCACAGCTTACGGAATGGGCTAATAGGTCCAAAGTTAGAATAATAAAACATACAGAGGGTGCAGATGCGGCGGCGGTTGTCTACGATGGAATTGCTAGCGCAAAAGCAAAGAAGACTGATGTTTTAATTATTGATACAGCAGGCAGGCTTCACACAAAAGAAAACTTGATGAATGAGTTGTCAAAAATGGATAGAATTATTACAAGAGAGTATCCAGAGGCGCATAGATATAATCTTATAGTTTTAGATGCGACAACAGGACAAAATGCAATCAATCAAGTCCAAAGTTTTAACCAGTCTATAAAAATTGATGGAATTATATTAACAAAACTTGATGGGACAGCAAAGGGCGGTATTGTAATTGCTATAGAACGCGAATTAAATGTTCCTGTTTACTTTGTTGGTGTTGGTGAAAAGATTGAAGACTTAGAAGAGTTCAACCCAACCGATTTTATTGATAATTTGTTTTAGGCAATTTTAAGTAATATTAAACATTAAAAAAGAGAAGGGTTTCTTCTCTTTTTTTTACTTATCAATATTATCTAAATCAACTAGTTGTTTGGATTCTTCTTCAAAGATTTTTTCATCTACGCCTTGCCAGATTGGTTCTTTTTCTTCTTGTTTTGGCTTATTTTCCTTTTTATTTTTTTCTGCCTCAACTTCCTTTTCTACTTCTTCTTCATCAAAGAAATATGGTGCCATAGTTTCCTTAAAGAAAGGAACTCCAATACCTGTAGGTATTATAGTAATAAATCTTGAGTCATCTTGTTCTTTTGACATAGGAGAACCAATGCCACAATCTATTACGGGTTCTTCATCTTTCCAGTATGAATCATCAGTTGGTCTTTTGCTAATTTTGTTTAATTCGTTATAAATTTTAGGAGGGAA
>JAQVQJ010000063.1 GCA_028701635.1 Clostridia bacterium
AGCTGAATTTCTGCCCCTGCACTTCTTCCTAATTGTCCGCCTTTCCCTTCTTGCATTTCTACATTATGGATAACTGAACCAACTGGAATAAAATCAAGAGGAAGAGCATTCCCAACTTTAATTTCTGAATCCTTTCCAGATATTACAACATCTCCAACATTTAATCCGACTGGAGCTAAAATATATCTCTTTTCTCCATCGGCATAGTTTAATAATGCTATAAATGCAGTTCTATTTGGATCATATTCTATTGATGCAACTTTTGCAGAAACTCCATCTTTATTTCTCTTAAAATCTATTAATCTGTATTTCTGTCTATTCCCGCCACCTTGATGACGAACTGTTATCTTACCTTGTGCATTTCTTCCAGCATTTTTTCTTTTAGCAACCAATAAACTTTTTTGTGGTTTTGTTTTTGTTATTTCTTGGAAAGTAACTGTCGAATAAGCTCTACGAGCTGCAGTTGTTGGATTACTTTTTCTTATAGCCATATTTATTCTCCTTTACTCTTAAGATAAACTTTCAAAGAATGCTATTGGTTTAGAAGATTTTTTTAGTGTAACAATTGCTTTTTTGTAATCACTTGTTCTTCCAACAGTTCTTCCTTTCTTAGTGTTTTGGCTCTTTTTATGTCCTTTGACATTCATCACATTAACACTATCGACTTCGACTTTAAATATTTCTTGAATTGCGTTTTTTATATCAACCTTTGTTGCTTCTCTTGCAACAACGAATGTATAAACCTTATCTTGTATTTTAGCATAACTCTTTTCTGATAAAAGAGGTTTCTTAATTATTTCGTATGCTTTCATTCGCTATATACCTCCTCTAATTTCTTAACTGCTTCTTTTGTCATAACAATCTTGTTATTTGCAACAACATCATATGTTGATAAAAGAGTTGCTGTTTCGATATTAGCATTTTGTAAATTTGCAATAGCTCTTAATGCATCATCATTTTTAATATCTGTAACAATCATAACTGATTTATCTAATTTAAAAGCATCTAAGAACTTTACAACTTCTTTAGTTTTTGGTTCAGCAAGTTTAAATTCGTCAATGAAAACAATTTCTCCTTGTCTAAATTTTTCACTCATTGCCGAAGCAAAAGCTAATCTCTTTACTTGTTTATTAACTTTCTTTGAGAAATCACGAGGTTTTGGTGCAAACACAACTCCACCACCGGTCCATTGTGGACCTTTTGTAGAACCATGTCTTGCTCTACCTGTATGTTTTTGCTTCCATGGTTTTTTACCATGTCCTCTAACTTCTGCTCTAGTTAAAGCTGATTTTGTTCCCTGTCTTTGATTAGTATTGTAAGAAACAACTACTTCATGAATAACAGGTTCGTTGTATTCTACTCCAAAGAGTTCGTCGGAAAGTTTTAATTCGCCAACTTCTTCTCCGTTCATGTTAAATAATTTAGCTTTATTCATATTGTCTTTCCTCCTTACCCATAAACCTTAACGGCTTCTTTGATTGTAACATAGGAACCTTTTGGTCCAGGTACGCAACCTTTAACTAAAATGATATTCCTATCTGCATCAACCTTTACGACTTGAAGGTTTTGTATTGTAACTCTTTCAACACCATAATGCCCTGGCATTTTCTTATTTTTAAAAACTCTTGCTGGAGTTGAATTTCCACCCATTGAACCAGCTTGTCTATGAACTGGTCCAACACCATGAGTCATTTTCAATCTATGTGCATTCCATCTAACGATAGTTCCTGTAAATCCACGGCCACGAGTCGTTCCCGTTACATCTACCATATCATTTTCGTCAAATATATCTGCTTTAATCTCTTTCCCAACTTCATATTGTTCAACATTATCAAATCTAAATTCTCTCAATATTTTTGAAGGTTGTACATTAGCTTTTTTAAGAATACCAAGTTGTGGTTTATTTAAAAGAGCCTCTCTTGTTTTGTTAAATGCAACAACTATTGAGTTGTAGCCATCTTTTTCTTTTGTTTTCTTTTGAACTACATAGCATGGACCAGCTTCAACAACTGTTACTGGTACAACTAAACCATCAGAGGTGAAGATTTGGGTCATGCCAAGTTTCTTGCCTAAAATTGCTTTTTTCATTTAAATCTCCTCCTTATAGTTTGATTTTTACATCAACACCTGCTGGTAAATCCAATTTCATTAAAGAATCCACAGCTTTTTGTGTTGGGCTATATATGTCAATCATTCTCTTGTGTGTTTTACACTCGAACTGCTCACGACTATCTTTATGTTTATGTGGTGAGCGAATGACTGTTACCACTTCTCTATCTGTTGGAAGTGGAATAGGGCCTGCGACTTTTGAACCATTTCTGTTTGCTGTATCAATTATTTTTGAACAAGCTAAATCTAACAGAACATGATCATATGCTTTTAATTTAATTCTAATTTTTTGCGATGCCATTTTTAACCTCCTGTCTAAACTATTTTTACCCCTAAAACGACTCAATTCTCACTCAAACCGGTTTCAATACTAATACTGACTTAGTTTGATTAGTGAGCCTTGGCATGTTTATCTGTTATTTCAAATACAACTATGCCGTGTGTGTCGTGCCTTTAGCCAAAAAAAATTGCTTTTCTTTGCGGGGTCGCTCAAATCCTTAAAATTTTGTTTGAACTTGTCGGTGTAAATTATCTTTTTAAGCGCTCGCTAGCCCAAATAAGTAACTTTACACTTCACACCCTGCTAATAAGCTTTAGCAATGATACAATAAAAAAAAAGCATTGTCAACACTTTTTTAGAAGTTTTTATTCTTTTTTTGAATATTTTGCTTATTTGTTCTATCAAATATAGTATATTAATAAACTAAGTATTGACAATAATCATATCATATTATATAATATTGGGAATCGAGTGAGGTTTATGGAAAAGAAAACAAATAAAAAATTAATAAAAAAAGTTGCATCAGTTTTTGCTGCTGCAAGTATTATAGCAATTCCTGTTCAACAAGAAGTTGCTAAAGCTTTAAACAATATAACAAGCAATGAACAAATATTTAATAATGATAACAGTCAGTTAGGTGCAAAATTCTTGTCTATTAGAGATGAGTTTAAAGACTCTAACGAATCTTTAGATGAACAAGCCGACATTAATGCCCTAGTTGACGAAGCGGAATTAAATGTTCTTAATTTTATAGAAACGAATGCCGCTACTCTTGAAGATAGCGATAAAGATTTTATCGAGATTTATGATACAGATAAAGTTTTTGAAACATTATTTAAAGATGAAGAGTTATTAAACAATCTTTATACATATACATGGTTAAATTCAACTTTTGAAAACGATTTGAAAATTTTAATTGACAATTATAGAGAATTAAAAGAAATACAAGATGATATGTCTGAATCTAATGAGGCAGGAATTATTGCTGATGAAACAGAAAATGAAATAGGCGGAACAACAGATGATATTCAACAAAATCCAACTAATGATGAAAGAACAGAATTAGCTGGAAATTACTTATTTGGCGTATCTTTAGATCTTTGGAAAGATTTAGCGATTGGTGGTGCTTTAGTTGCAGTTATTCTAGGTGCATCTGTATATGGATTAAAGAAAGCTCAAAAAGCTAGAAGAGTTAAATTATCTAATACAGATATTGAATATTTTGTTGGTAAAGAACATGTTAAAGAAGTTAATCTCTTAACATCTACTTGCCAAGCATTAGAAGTTTTTGAAAATGAAATTAAAAATCATTTAACAACTGCGAATGTTGCTAAAAATAATGGTGATATAAAAAAATACAATAAATTTACTAGCAAAGCGCAAAAATTACAAAAAGATAGCAAGTATTTAACATTTAAGAATAGAAAAGACTATTTAATTGTTAGAATTAGTAACCTTGTGAATGAAAAAGTAGGAACAACTAACAAGAGATTAGATAGTATATTAAAGTATGCTCCAAGTGCAAGAAAATTAGTAAAAATTCCAAAACATGAAAACAAAGACTTAGGAAAGTATATTGTAAATAATACAGAAAGAATTGCAACATATGGTAAAATAAAAATGAGAAGAAGATATAAATTTCTAAGAAAATTTAGAAGATTTATTAGAAGAGGAAGAAGGCATGCAACGCATTTTGTTTTCCCTAGACTTTCTAAAAAATTCATTAACTTTAAAAAGAATAAACTAACATCAAAAGTAAATAATTCTTATTTATTAACTGGAACAAACAAGCTTTTATTAAATAAATTAAGAAATAAGGGATTTAAAGAGTTCAATAGAGAAGATTTAATTAATTTATATAATTTAGGAGATGGATTATCTGTTTCTGATCGTAAAATCTATAAGAAATTAATGAATAACTTATATTTAAATGCCAAAGCAGAGAAATTAGATAATAAAGACAATCTAAAAAAATCAAATAAAAATATTGAAAGATCTAATAAATTATTGAAAAAAATAAAACTATTAGACCCTTCATACGATCTTAAATACTTTGGAACTAGAAATTCAATAAATAATACTCCTATCAACCCTGTTAGATATATCTGTTCAAATAATAATGTTGTTATGAATTACTACGATAGAATAATTAATACTTTTATAAATAAAAATAATAAGATATTTGAATTAACTATTAATTATAAAAATAATGATATTACAGAAAGTGTTGTTTGTTCGGTAGATAATAAAGATGCTGTTAGATTAATCAAAGCAAAGATTTTAACAACTTTACCTGTTCAAAGTATAGAAGAAGTAGAAGTGATTGAAAAAACAATTCCTTACGTTAGTGGAAAGCCTGAAATTTTAAGAACTAACTATAACTTAATTGATGAACCAAATTCTTTTAATGATGTTTTAACAGAAGCAAATAAAACCTTATTAAACTTTGAAGATTTATTCAATAGATACTCTGGAAATTCCCCTTTACCAAATAATGAGCCTCCAAGAAGTAGAAGAGGATTAACTGCAGATGAAATATTAAACGAAATTAATAGTGGAAAGGATCAATAATAAAAAAAGTGCCAACCGGCACTTTTTTATTTTAAAAATTAGACTTTAAATTATTTGATAAATGCTTTAAAAAAATGTAAACTATAATTATTAGGAGTTTACATGAGTTTTTTAGCTATTAATCCCGGATTTACTTTATTTGGTTTTCATATTGCTTGGTATGGAGTAATTATGGCAAGTGCAATGGTAATTGCTGTACTACTTTGTATAACTTTGGCAAAAAGACGAGGACTAACTGGCGATGATTTTATAGCACCTGCTCTATGGGCACTTCCTTCTGCAATAATTGGTGCAAGAGCAATGTATGTACTTTTCCCTCCAGAAGGAGTTGGTTCTTATACATTTATTGAAGCTCTTCAAATTTGGAATGGCGGATTATCTATTTGGGGTGGAGTTCTTGGTGGTGCCATTGGTCTTTTTCTCTATTGCTTAATTTTTAAAAAAGATTTCTTAGCTCGTGCCGATATAATTGCTCCCACACTAATCTTTGCACAAAGTATAGGTCGTTGGGGAAACTTCCTTAATCAAGAAGCATATGGCTGGGAAGTAACAAACCCAACCTATTTTGGACTTCCATTTTCAGTTTTTATTGAGGCGGAAGGTGCATGGCATATGGCAACATTCCTTTACGAAGCCCTTTTAAATACTCTTGGATTTGTTGCACTTTTAATCATCCTGTTAAAAACAAGAAAACGCGGACTTATTACAGCAATATATTTAATGATATATGGAACGGTTCGCTCAATTATTGAAATCTTCCGTACCGACCCCCTATTACTTGGACCAATTAAAATGTCCCAATTAATAAGTTTTATTTCTATTATCATTGGACTATCTCTTCTTTTATATATAATAGTTAGGGATAGAAAATTGAGAGAAAAAGGTATAGACCCATATTCCCCTTACTCCCCTAAATAAGAAGAAATAATAAAAACAAAAAATAAAGTTTTTTAACTTAAAATAATCAATATCAATTGACACCAAAACATATCTATGATATATTTGCTATGCTAAAAACTTAGCAAGTACATAGGGGTGTAGTTCAATGGTAGAACAATGGTCTCCAAAACCATTGATGTGAGTTCAATTCTTACCACCCCTGCCAGAAAAATAAAAAGCCACGAATTAAATTCGTGGCTTTTTATTTTGATACACTTTCAATTTTTAAAGTCAGTATATATTTTTTTTTGTTACATAAGTTAATCATGTAAATTTAACTCGGTTTAAAAAGTATTTTTTAGGAGATAATTATGGAGTCAAAAAAAGACAAGAACAATATTGAAAAAATTAATTGGAAAGAATACAAAAATGCTTTTGTCAACCAACAAAGCAGTTTAGATAGCAGAGAGGGATTTATCCCCTTTAACGAATACGAAAGCGATTTGCATACTATGACAATGAAGGAGAGTACAGCCAAAAATTTTCTTCATTCCCCTGAATATAGACAGATATTTGATGAAATGAGAATTTTTGACCAAACAAACCTTGACTATTTCAAATACGAAAAGGATTTAAGTATTGGAGAATTTGACGATTAAACGAGGAGAAATATACTACGCCGACCTCAGCCCTGTTGTAGGGAGTGAGCAAGGCGGAGTTCGTCCTGTATTAATCATTCAAAACGACATCGGCAATAAGTACAGTCCAACAGTTATAGTTGCCGCAATCACAAGCCAACTTTCCAAAGCCAAGATTCCAACGCACGTTGAACTTTCTGCAAGTGATTATAACCTTTCAAAAGATAGTGTTATTTTACTCGAACAAATTCGCACCATAGACAAACGCCGTTTACAAGAAAAGCTCTCTGTCCTTGATTCGCAAAAGATGCGACAAGTAAACATTGCAATATTAGTGAGTTTAGGGTTTAATTAATATTATTTGCCTACTTTAGCAATATAATACCCACAATATACCCACAATTATATTAGAAAGTTAATAATAAAGAATATCCGTAAAATAAAAAAAGGCTATAAGCCTTTTGATTTTTAATTGGTGCGGACGCCGGGACTTGAACCCGGAAGGTTGCCCACAAGATCCTTAGTCTTGCGCGTCTGCCAATTTCGCCACGACCGCATATTGTTTATAAAATTGTGCTATTTTAAAGTTAATTGACAGCATTTGTAATATAACATAACAAAACTTTTCTGTCAATAATTTTGGTTTTATTTGTTATTCATTTATAATATACATTATGTACAACGAATTGACAGAGATTGATAT
>JAQVQJ010000064.1 GCA_028701635.1 Clostridia bacterium
ATTGAACACGAACGTGGGATTTTTGATAAGTTTGTAATTTTATATTTATCCATTTTGGGGATATTTCTATCCATCCCTTTCATTACAATTGCCATATTATTTTCAAAAAAGTTGTAATTAGCATCGGCTTTGCACCTAAAGTACCTTTTTTGACATACTTTAGGTGCAGAATTGGGACTTTAGGTGCAAGTGTAAAATTAGGGTGATTTTTGGATTTTAAAAAGTTCCGATTTAAAACTATTAATATGAATTTATATTAATAATGTAATTATTTCTTAATTAGTCAGTGTAATTAAATAACATTGGATTGTGGTTGGTTATATCATGAAATATTTATAAAATTCGCATATATATAATAGATTTAGAGCTTTAGGAATGATTGTATCCAATTATTTAACAAGATTAATAAACGCATAGACATTATTAGTTCTCAGATAAAATGGGCCTTAATTTAGATCCAGAAATATTAAGAGAATATCGTAAATTTTGTACTGTCAGAAATTTGGCTTTGAAATCAGGAGTTGTTGATCTCAGCAATTATAGTTGGGTTTATCCTACGTTCCTAGTTCCATTATGTAATCTATTCCTTAATTATGAACTGGAATACAAAAAACCTCGAAATCACAATGTAGATCATTATATTGATACGGTGGTCTCCACTGAGTATTCTAATGGGTCAACATATTTACCATTACAAGATTTGCCAAAAAACCATACTAAGTTAGGTGAAGTTATAAGTAACTTACAAGAGTGGTGTGATAACGGGGAAAACTATGGAGGGGCAAACGCATTTAATTTTATATTAAATGAATTGATTGATAATATCTATGAACATTCTTATTTTAATCATGCATTTGTATTAGCACAGAGCTATCCAACAAAATGCTTTTCCGAAATCTCAATTTTTGATGATGGGATTTCAATTCCTGGATCGTTTAATAAACATGGTATCCCTTTCAGATCTGATGCGGATGCAATTTCTATGGCAATTAATGGTACGTCAACTAAAAGTAAACGTCGAGGATATGGTATAAACAGTTCAATGCGTATGTATATTGAAGGGGGGAGAGCCGAGGTTCTCTGGGTTTCTAGAAACGGGATCTTTTACAAGAAAAAGAGCGAACCAGCCAAACTTTATAATGCAGAATATATGAATACTAATAATTCTATATCTGATAATGAGCATAGCCACACACTTGAAGGTACATTATTTAGTGTGAGATTGCCATATCCGGCATCAAAAATCGAAGCTCATCTATATTATTAAAACATTGATATATCATTTAGAGGGAAAAAATGTCTACAACATCGTCTGAGATTCTAACTATAAATATTAGGGACTGTATTGATAAAAATTTGTCTCTTAGAGTCTATGCAGATGATTTTTATAACTATATAGAGTCTCTAGATCAAAACAATTTGGTAGTAGATTTTAATGGGGTCACAACAGTTAGTCGTTCATTTGCACAACAGTTCTTAGATTTAATGGAAAAATGTAGAAAATGTGTTGTCATTATCAATCAATCCGAAGAAATTGAAACTATTTTCAGGGTGGTAAAATCTCCCCGGAAAAAAGCTAAAATTTACTGACTTATAGAGAGTATAGTTTTATCCAAATTATCATACCGACTCCGAATAAAAATAGAAATGTTGTTAAGTCATTTATGTAACTTAACAATGTAGATATATATTCCAAAAAGAATCACGATAGCAGCCAAAATAAATGCAGTTTCTTGATAAGTCGCTTGAAGTGCAATTCCTCTAAAAGTTACCTTGACTGCGCAGATTTCTTCTATTGACAATAACATTGTTGTTTTTTCTAAGGGTCATATGTTCGCATTTTGCTGATTATCACCTAACTTAATTATCGGCAAAGTATCCACTAATATGGAAGCTAATGACCTCGTAAAAATAGGATCAGAATTATATACTAGTATAACAGTATATAATAATGCGGCATTTTATGAGGTTCGTTAGCTCGTTGGCGGATACATAAGCCGTGTCAGTCGATGGAACTGGAAGGAGAAGCCAGTTTTATTACTATTTTCATATAGGGTAAATATGAGTTCACACCTCACAATTTATCCTATACTTACTCTCGTTTTTTCAATTCATTCGTGAACCTCCTATTTAATATTTTATGACACTTTTCCTTTTTAAAGCTTTGTGTGTAAATGACAAAGCGGAGACAGCAAATATAAATATATTTAATAGTTATTATATATACGAATACGGCATACTATAAACATAATTATTTAAACATAAATTGTTCAAAAAATAATAACAATATTAGAATTTTGAGCTTTGATTAAAAATCAGATTTATGTAAAAACTCAGGATTAATCCCATTTTCATACATCTCATGTATTACAACTGTCAAATTATACGCAATAATTTTAGCCAATAATTCATTTTCCTGAGCCACTCTATTTTTAGATTTTAAAGTCTCCCCAAACTTCCTTTTTATAGCAGCATTGGTAGACTCAATATTACTTCTCTTATGATAATGCTCCATGAATTCTTCTCTGTTGAGTTGGAAGTAATGATACATCTTTCTCCACATGGCTGAACCTCTAGCTCTTCCAGTTACGTTTTTCTTGAAAGGAATATAAGGCATTCCCCCAACACTATTTACCAATTCAAGATTTTGTTTAGAAGAATATGCTAAATCAGCAGATACTTCTTTGATTGTGAAGCCTCCCGATGTCTGTGCTATCAATGGGCTAAACTGTGGGGAATCGCCTCCATATGCGTCTGTAATCGTAACAGCAGCTACAATATTAGTTTTTACACCTACGCACATGTGAGCCTTGATCCACTGATGTTCTTTGCTCTGGCCGTGTTTCATCCCATTATATACGCTAAATGTAGTCGTTCTAAATCCTGTAGAATCTATGGCGAAATCTGTTTCCACTCCTGCAACTGGCAACGCAGATAAGAGAACCAACTCGTGTAAGATAGGAGTAATCTCTGATTTGTTTAATAGTTTTGAGGGAGCATTAAAATGAGGAGCACGTTCTATTTGTCCTCTCTCAGTTGCATTTTGGAAGAGACTATAAGCGCGGCGACTAGATAACTGAGAATAGACTTTTTGAATAGCACAAAAGAGGGATTCTTGTAGTGGTAAACGTGGGCGACCCATAGTTTGCTCAGGTTCGGGTATTGCTTGTACTAAGTCTTTGAGTAATTCATCAAATAACTTAACCTCTGCTTTCTGAGCCTCGTTATAGGCGTTCCAGGCTTGTTTATAGGTTAAGTGTATCTTCTCGGTTACAGTGCCTTCAGGAGTTTCCTTCTGGACTTCTAAATAATATCTAGTGGCTATGATATGCTTACATTTGCCACCGCGATTAACAAAGTCTTTACAAGTACAGGTCATTCCAAATTCGGTTTCTTTTACATCATAATAACCGTTACCTGATTGAGATTTTACCTTAAATGAATGATCATCAACCTTTTTAATTTGATTAGCTTGAGTAGTAATTGCTTTTCCTCTATCTTCCCTTGTTTCATTTGCTACCAATAACTATTCCCTCCTAAAACTTACCTTGTAGTAATATACTATAGGGTGGAAACATATATACTTATTGGTAGTATAGTGAAAGTATTTTAGTTATAGTTATATACTAATACTATCTTAATATAGAGTATGGCTAAAATCAAGATCGATGCTTACAAGTGTGAGCGTTGTAGTCATGTATGGGTTCCGCGAGAAAACAATGAACCGAAGGTATGTCCTAAGTGCAAAAGTCCTTATTGGAACACACCACGTAAAAATCAGAAAATTAGAGGTTCTAGACTATGAATGAAAAAAAGACTGATTTTTTTATTGGAAAACTCCTCGATAATGCTAATATAAAATTTACCCCAAATGGAAGCGATATTAAAGAAATTCAAACTGCATTCAAAACGGCTTCAAAAAAATGCACTGGAAATGTTGGTTTTCCTGAATTTACTGCTAAATCAAAAGATTTCATTCTTGTTATTGAAGATAAAGCCAATTTAGATAAACATGCTCTTTATGACGACAAAAATAAACTTGTTATGAGTACAAAAGCGATTACAGATTTTGCAGAAAATGGTGCATTGTATTATGCAAATAAAATAATAGAAACAACAAATTTTAAAAAAGTATTTGCTTTTGGTTGTTCAGGGGATGAAACTCATCACAGAATAAGACCTATCTACGTGACAGAGAATGAATATAAGTTATTGGAAACCGTAGAAAACTTTGAAAATTTTTCAGAAATTAATATCGAAAAGTACTATAAAGAGCAAGTATGTGGTGAAACGGCAATAGAAACTCTTGAACTTGAAGAGATACTTAAGAGTGCGTCTAAATTACATGAAATTTTACGCAATTATGGACAACTAGGGGATTCAGAAAAACCACTTGTCGTATCTGGAATTTTATTGGCATTGAGTGAGAAATCATTTTCAATAGATGCTCTAAAAGGAGACAACTTAAAAAAAGACGGGGAAATTGTATATGATGCAATCAAAACTCATATGGATAGGGTTGAAGTCCAACCTGAAACTAAAAAAAGTTTAATATTAAACCAATTCAATTTAATTAAAGACAGACCTTTACTTAATAGGAAAGATGACAATCTTAGTAAAGGTAAAAACCGTAAACTAGCCAAAACACCGATTAAGTGTTTTACAGAATATTTGAATAACAAAGTTATGGAATTTATTAGTGTTAATTCATCAGAAGATATTTTAGGACGCTTTTATGGTGAATTTATCCGCTATAGTGGTGGAGACGGTCAAACATTGGGAGTGGTTTTAACACCAAATCATATCACAGAATTGTTATGTGAACTTGCAGATATTAAACCAAATGACATAATCTTTGACCCCTGCTGCGGAACAGGTGGTTTTCTTATTGCTGCAATGAATAAAATGATAGAGCAAACAGAAGATGAAAGGGTTATAGACCGCATTAAGAGAAACCAAATTCATGGATTTGAAATTAGAGAAGACATGTTTTCTATTGCTACTACAAATATGATTTTAAGAGGGGATGGTAAGAGTAATTTAATTTGTGATAATTTCTTAGAGCGTTCTGCTGATGATTTAAAAAACAAAGGCTTTACAGTTGGTTTAATGAATCCGCCGTACTCCCAAGCTAAAAATAAGGATACTGCTCATCTGTCTGAAATTAGATTCATTAAACATTTATTAGATAGCATTACAGATAATGGTAGATGTGCTGTTATAATCCCTCAATCAACAATGGTGGGAAAAACAAAAGAAGACAAGCGAGTTAAAGCCCAAATTCTTGAAAGTCATACATTAGAGGGAGTTATAACACTTAACAAAGATACTTTTTATGGGATTGGAGTAAATCCATGTATTGCAATGTTTACAGCTCATGTTCCACATCCAAAAGGAAAATATTGTAAGTTTATTAACTTTGAAGATGATGGTTTTGTAATTAGAAAACATATAGGACTTGTTGAAACAGAAAGAGCAAAAGAAAAAAGAGCACATTTAATTGATTGTTGGATTCATGATGCTCCTGCTGAAACTAAGTTCATGGTTAAGTCTACTGTTGATTCAAACGATGAGTGGTTACATTCGTTTTACTATTTTAACGATGAAATTCCAACAGAAAAAGATTTTGAAAAAACAATGGTAGATTATCTTACATTTGAGTTTAATATGGTAACTAGCGGTAGAAGTTACTTATTTAATGGTTTTGGCGGTGACGATGGTGAATAAAGCATTAAATGAAGTTGAATGGACTGAGTTTTTTTTCTCGGAAGTGTTTGACATAAAAAAAGGATTTTACAACAAAAAGCCTCGTTGCTCAGGCAATGGTAAAATACCTTTTTTAGGGGCTACATCCAAGAATAACGGTATCACTGAATTTTATACATTACAAGAATTAGAAAATGGATCTAGAACAGGCAATGGTAAAAACGAATCTATTGATAAAAAACTGTTTGATGGCAATTGTATTGTAGTTACAAACAACGGTTCTGTGGGTCATGCTTATTACCAGCCCACTGATTTTACATGCAGTCATGATATAAATCCTTTGTATCTAAAAAATCATGAACTAAATAGAAATTTGGCCATTTTTCTGATTTGTTCTATTGAAAAACAAAGGATTTGTTTTGAATATGCAAGGAAATGGCGACCAATAAGAATGATTAAATCAAAAATAATGCTGCCTGTAACGAAGACAGGGCAACCAAACTATACATTTATGGAAGAATACATACGTGACAAGGAATCGCTCTATTTAGACATCATTAAAAAAGGATTATCGAATAAATTAGGGGAACCCATAAAAGTTGTATCGGTATCTGAAAAAAAATGGTTAGGTTTTGACATAAGTGAAATTTTCAACATCCGTTCTGGAGAACGCCTTGTTAAAACTTCAATGAAAAAAGGTTTTAAACCTTTTATAGGAGCGTCTAATTTTAATAACGGTGTTACTGAATTCGTATCTAATTACAATAATTCAATAGATTCTAATGTTTTAGGTGTAAATTACAATGGGAGTGTAGTTGATAATTTTTACCACCCTTATAAATGCCTATTTTCGGATGATGTAAAACGTTTTTCTTTAAAAGAAATTGATGGAAATAAATACATCTATCTTTTCATAAAATCCGCAATATTGATGCAAAAGAGCAAGTATGAATATGGATATAAATTTAATGCAAATAGAATGGAAAAACAAAAAATTCTTCTTCCTGTAGATTTAGACGGCAGACCAGATTATGAATATATGAAACAGTACATGTGTAACATCGAGAAAAAGCAAATATCTGAGTATTTGAAATACATTGAAAATTGATTTTTTACATAAAACCTCAGATTGGGGAAAAGTTAAATAGATAATTTTCCAATCTTTTAATTTAATTAAACACTCTAAATAAAAAATATGCTTTTTTAAAATTTTTATTATCCCTGTATAATTATAATTCTAATTTTTCACACCCTTCTTTTTTCTAATTCAGTACTTTAGGTGCAACCTCAAAACTTTAAGTGCAAAATAGAGTTTAGGTGCAAAGCCATTAGCATCGTAAACTTTTTATAATATGTTCACTTTGTATATATATAAAATGAACATTTGAGAGGTTACGAAATGCGCGTGAAAAATATTCTAGTAATGTTTTTGATTATATCCTTAGTTTTTATG
>JAQVQJ010000065.1 GCA_028701635.1 Clostridia bacterium
TTTAAAAAAGAAAAACACAAAAAAATACCAAGTACAAATTATCTAATTTTAAGAAAACGGATTATTCTGCTTTTTCTTGTTTTTATTTTTACCATTTCTTGTTTTGCTTTTCTGCCTGCTGTTTTTGTAAACACACCTAAAGGACTTTTAACAGTTGTCATAGATGCGGGGCATGGAGGAATAGATGGCGGTTGCGAAGGGATATTAGATGGTAGCAATGAAAGAGAGCTCAATCTTTTATATGCCAATACGCTAAAAAAGTATCTTGAAGAATATGGCATAGATGTCGTTATGACGAGAACAACAACTGATGGTCTTTATTCCGCTTTTAGTACGAATAGAAAAAAAGATGATATGGAAAAACGAAGACAAATAATTGAAAAATCAAATGCCGACATAATAATTAGTATTCATATGAATGCTTTTCCATTGAAATCTTGTCGTGGAGCGCATGTTTTTTATAATCCAGATAGTGAAATATCAAGAAATCTTGCAGGTTCATTACAAGAAAGTTTGTATACTTCCTTGTCCTATGCCAAAAAAGATGCCGGAGTTGGCGACTATTATATGCTGAATTGCACAGATGTTCCAGCAGTTATAGTTGAATGTGGCTTTCTATCAAACGCGGAAGAAGAGAAGCTCCTTCTCTCCACTGATTATCGTGAGAAGCTCTGCTATTCAATTCTCTGCGGAGTGATAAAGTATTTGGAATAACCCCTTCTTTTTAATCTAAAAAGAAGAGGCAATGCCTCTTTCTGTCACAAAGACTATTGTTGTTTAAAATATTTCAGCCTGTTTAAGTTGTACATCGTTTTTGGGGAGTTGCGATTCCCTAGCCCCCTACAAACCCCCTTACGGGGTTGGGTATTGGGGAGATTTAAGGATTTTATTTTATAGTTATGTCATTTCAACCATTTTTTCTAGTGTCATTTCGAGAAAAGTGAAGCTGAGTGGAGAAATCTCATCCTTAATCGTCATTGCGAGGAGCGAAGCGACGTGGCAATCCAGACTTCGAAGACATTACTTATTTGTTCATTTTAAGGAATTCAACTTATTTCTTCAACGCTTCAATACACTTCAATGCTGAGATGTCTTTGTCCTTTACTTCTAGCATAACATCAATATTTGGAGGGAGCATTTTGTAAAACTCTAAGAATTCTGGCACACAAATTGAAAGGGAATGAGAACCAGCTCTCTTATTAGTTGCTTGTTGAGAATAATGAATTTTTGGGCGACCATCTCGCTCTTTGTCCCAAGTTTTCATACATTTTTTTAAAGTTTTATCTAATTCCAAATCATCACCTTCGTGATTTAATAGGTGATGAAAATAATCAAAAAGTATTGGAGCACCTGTCTTTTTAGAGATGTATAGTACATCTTTAACGGTGTAGTTCGTGTCATCATTTTCAATTATAAGTCTATTTTTTATGTTCTGTGGAAGTTTTTTATATTCTTCAATAAATCTGTCCATTGTGATTTTTTTATTATCATATTTTCCACCGATATGAAGAATTATTTTGTTTGTACTATTAAGTTCCATACAATCTAAAACCCCAGTTTGATATTGCAAATCCCAGATAGATTTTTCTACTAATTTTGGGTCAGGGGAGGACAAAGTTGTATATTGTCCGGGGTGCATTGACAATCGAATTCCATATTTTTTTGCTTTTTCGCCGAGAGCTTTAAATTCCTTTTTGAACATTTTGCACCAATCTATTTCATTCACGGGGTGAGAAGCGAAAGGAACAAATCCGGAGCTTACGCGAAATAAAAAAATATTATGCTCGCGGTTGTAATCAAGCATTTTATCAAGCACATCAAGATTGTATTTTATTAATTCAATTAATCGTTCTTTTGAAGCATTTTTTAAAATACAGGATTTCATTTTTAAATCCGGCTTCGCCGACATAATAATAGAAACATAACCTAAACTCATAATTGTAGTTTGCCACTTTCTATATATTTTTACTAATTTATTATTTCAATACAAAGTTGGAACCTATGGTAAAATTTTCTCATATTATGTAGTAGTTTACAAAGGAGGGGAAATATGTTTTGTAATCACAATAGAAAAAGATGCATGGAATACGATCAAAATTTTTTATGTCGTTGCCATTGTCAATGTCAGTGCCAATACTATCCATTGCCTATAAATTCTGAAAATGGTGGAAATGGAAACAATAATGGAACTTGGCCATGTGGGAATGCATTAAACGGCAACTCACAATACGAATATATAAATGGATTTGTTCCAAATGGAAGCACACAAAGCACACAAAATTAGGAAATCATAAAGTTTCTGTTAAAAATCCACTGAAAAGTGGATTTTTTGTTGTTTCATTTGTCATTTTGAGCGAATCGAGAAATCTTTAAAGTGGAAAATTTTAATAAATGGTTCGCGTTCTTGCTTTTTTGTATTATTTAATGTAAAATAAACTTGCTTGGAGAGATGTCAGAGTGGTCGAATGTGTCAGCCTCGAAAACTGATGTTGTGAAAGCAACCTAGGGTTCAAATCCCTATCTCTCCGCCAAATAATAAGCGTATTTGTCTTATGACAAATGTCCTTTTTTTTATGATTTATTTAAATTACTTATTGACAAGAATATAGTGTTATGATAACATATATTTATATATATGGGAGAATTTTATGTTTAATGATGAATACGAGCAAACAATTCTTGACAAACTTAATAATAAAAATACAATCGAGAAATTTTTCAAGTTTGTAAATGAAGGACTTGGGAATAAAACGGATTTAGAATACATTGAACATTGGGTAATGAGTGAAAGTTTAATCATTTGTAATGCAAATAGTGGTTATGGAAAAGTTCAGTTTAAATTTTTTCCATATAAGGCACATGTTACATCAACTATAGAAAATGAATACCATTTAAATCATACTATAGAAGAAAAATTTACAATATTTATGATTATTAATTTTGGAAAACAATGGTTTAAAAATTATAAAAATAATTTAATTTATGAAATAAATAAAAAATATGGAAAAAAAATGGACTAGGAAGCATAAAAATGCTTTTAAAAATGCTTTACTTCATAAAGTAAATAAAAAAGAAGAGTCCGTTCAACTCGATAGATAAATTTATTGCGTTGAGATTATATCATTTTTATAATTTATTTTATTATGTTAAAATATATTTATGGAAAGTAAAATTATTGGTATCTCGGCTAGAGAGATTTTGGATTCTCGTGGAAATCCCACAGTTGAGGCAAAGGTAACTTTGACTAAAAACATTAGTGGAACAGCTGCGGTTCCATCTGGTGCATCAACAGGGTCATTTGAGGCGGTTGAATTAAGAGATGGAGATAAAAAACGCTACTTTGGAAAGGGCGTTTTAAATGCTATAAAAAATGTTAATACAATAATTAGAAAAGAATTATTAGCGAGTAATCCTTTTAACCAAAAAGAAATTGATGAGAAGTTAATTAAGATTGATGGTACGGAAAATAAGGCAAAGTTAGGAGCTAACGCAATTCTAGCAGTTTCGTTGGCTAATGCTAGGGCTTGTTCAAAAGCAAAGGGAGTTCCGCTTTATCAATATTTAGGAAATAGGAAAAAATACACTTTACCTGTTCCAATGTGCAATATTTTAAATGGTGGAGCACATGCTTCTAACAATATTGATATTCAAGAGTTTATGATAGTGCCTATCGGCGCAAAAACTTTTACCGAAGGCGTTCGTTGGTGTGCTGAAATTTTTCATACATTGAAAAAACTATTAAGTAGTCGTGGTTTTTCCACTGCTGTTGGAGATGAAGGTGGTTTTACTCCTGATTTAAAAAATGCAGAACAAGCATTAGATTTGATTATTGAAGCAATAAAAGGGACAGGATATATTGCTGGTAAAGATATAAAAATTGCCATTGATGCAGCAGTGAATGAATGGTTTACAGAAAAGAGAACTTATCTTCTACCAAAGGCAAAAATAGAATATACAGCAGAACAGTTGATGAACTATTGGTGTGATTTAGTTAAAAAATATCCAATAATTTCACTTGAAGACCCATTTCATGAAGAAGATTGGGAGAGTTGGGTAAAGTTGACAAAAAAGATAGGAAAATCAGTTCAAATTGTCGGCGATGATTTGTATGTTACAAATCCAAAACGATTGGAAAAAGGAATAAAAATTCAGGCGTCTAATTCAATATTGATTAAGCCAAATCAAATAGGAACACTTACAGAAACTTTGGAAACCATTGAAATGGCACATAAAGTAGGATTTACAACCGTAATTTCACATCGCTCAGGAGAAACCGAAGATACGACCATTGCTGACTTATCTGTAGCGGTTGGGACAGCTCAAATTAAAACTGGTTCATTATCACGTAGTGAAAGAGTAGCAAAATATAATAGATTAATGCAGATTGAAGCCGAGCTCGGTAAAAATGCAAGTTATTGCGGAGAAAATGTTTTCTCAAATTTAAAATAGAGGTGAGTTATGTTTTATAACAAAGAAAAATTATTTGTAGTTCGATTGGCTTATGTATATGAAGTAAAACTATTTACTTATACGAGATATGTAACGTACAAGCATTTATATATTGCAGAGGGAAATATTAGAGATTACGGAGATTCTACTTATAAAATAATTAGAAGTAATAACAAGCTTACAGGAAATCATAACAACGCATATCAAGGAGATTTTTTTGTTAAGGTTGCTGTTCCTTTGATTGAATATTTTAAAGGCGAAATGCCGAAATATTTGGCTACGAAGCCGATATTAAAACTAGAAGATGAATTAAATGAAAAATTTGGAATAAAAGACCAAGGAGAAAATATACTGGATATTTAAACTATACATAGAAAACCGGAAAGAATTAAGCAAAATATGACCACATTTTAGGCGGTTGGCATGATTTTGATTATCCAAATCCAATAGATTATTGCCAAAAATAAAAATCAATAATGGAACAATAAAAGAAATAATATATAAGATTTCAATTTGTTATCATAAATTTTTGTGTTATCATATAAAAATAAATGGAAAAAAGAAAATATTTAGTTAATAAAAACTATACAGCGAATTATAAGTATGCGATACTTATTCTTATTATTGGGTTAGTTGGTGTTGGTATTGTTGTTTTTCAAATTCTTTCTTATGACACTTTAATAAAGCCTTTTTTATACTCGGGAGCAATTCCTTTTTATCCAGAATATACGACAAACTATGTTGGGGCATGGAATCTTTTATCGTATTTTACAATCATTTCTAATTTACTTATTAGTATTTATTTTATTTGTTTTGCACTTTCAGTTTTTGGAATAAGACCTTTTAAGAAACTGTCGTTAAATCCTTCAATTACTGGGGCGTTTGCTCTTTACATATTTGTTGTTGGAATTGTTTATTGCTTTGTTCTTGTTTGGTTTGTTAAATTCTATCCATGGAATAGTGTTCAATCAGTTTTTAACTATACAAATATTTGGCAACATATGTTTGTTCCATTGTTTATGTTTTATTTATTATTTAAGCCTTTTACAAACCGAAAAATATCAAACAATGCAGCTTTTTATTACTTAATCTTTCCCGTAATTTACTATATTGTTACAATGATTAGAGGTTGGCTAATTGGGTTCTTCCCTTATGCTTTCCTTAGTCCAGAACATGCTTGGCATTATATTGGCGGGGGGACTCCTTACAATGGAACAATATCGATTTTAGTTGTTATTGCATTCTTTATATTTTTATTAGCTTTATTCTATTTACTAGGAAGAATGATTATTTTGATACATAATAATCACGTTGATCATATGTTTAAACACAAAGCCGATATAGATAGAAGAAAAAGAGAAAAATTAAAGAAAGAAAAGATTAAGAAAGAAAAGATTAAAAAAGAAATTGAAAAAAATAAAGTAGAAAAAATAGAAAAACTTAAACAAACGGAAACTAAAAAATAATTAATAAATTAATATAAAAAAATAAAAACTGCTAATTTAGCAGTTTATTCAGTAATAATTAAGAATTAAAATGTGATTTTTATAAATTTTCTATTTCATTTAGTTCTTCTTTGTTTTTTTGAGAGTTAAGCATCATGTATTTTTTGATTATTTGTTGAAAACAACAATGTATATCGCGCTTATGATAATCATTCCAATCAAATAAAAACTTACCTTCTAATGAATAGATTCTAAAATGTCTATACCAGCCACAATATGTATCAAATTTTTTGCAATGAGCATAAATTAAATTGTTCTTTTTAATAAAGGAATATGTAATTAAGTTGGAATCCTGAATAGATCTGTAATCTTCTAAAGAGATAATCATTTCATTATTTTCATTAAATATAAAATATTTTTTCCTATCAATTTTTTCGCCTTCTTTAATTTTCAATGATAAAAGTTTAAAACCATCTCCTAAATCTCCAACGAAATCATCTTTTCTTTTATAGCTATTTAACCAATTACTTTCATTAATTTTTATCATAATATTCCTCAATTTTTAATAATATATGAAATAAGACTTTCAATAAATTTTTTATTTAACTATTTTACTTTTTTGAATTCAATTTTTCTAGCATAAAATCTAGGTCGATTCCGTGAACTTCGCTGGCTTGTTCTATCGTTTCCATTTGACTCATTGGACAACCAAAACAATGTAATCCAAAGCCTTCCAAAATAATTTTAAACTTAGGACTAGCGTCTAAAACTTCTCCTATAGTTGTGTCTTTGTTAAATTTTGAGTTTGTTTTACTGCTTGCCATATATTTCTCCTTTAAATAAGTGTACTATTTATTTTTTAAATTGTAAAAAGTTTTAATCAATATCAACGATTTTTATCGGTGTTATTTCAAAATTTTCTTCCATTGAAGAATTAAGCCCTTTAAGAGTTAGTAAAGTTCCACCACGCTGTTCTGTCGATCTCACAATCCCGGGATAAGCGAGATAGTCTATAGATTTTCCATGAGTCAATCGTACTCCAAAATATGAGATGG
>JAQVQJ010000066.1 GCA_028701635.1 Clostridia bacterium
TAACAATTATATGGTGTCTATTACTTGCAAAAGGGAAAGTTTTAGGACATATTATAGGGATAATAGGAACTATATTGTATATTATCTCTTCAGCTTTCGTAGCATATTATGGAGAAATAATAATTTCCGTGGGTCTTACTATTCCAATGAGTATATGGGCGACAATTTCGTGGTTTAAGAACAAGAGAGTCGACACAGAACAAGGAAGAGTTGTTGTTATTAAAAAAATAAAGTCTATAGAGTTAGTAATATTACTTTTATCGCAAATTGTTATGGGGGTTGGATACTATTTTTTATTAAAAGCATTCAATACTCAATTTTTGGTAATGTCAACCATATCTTTAGTTGTAAGTATTATAGCTACATATTTAGCCATTAGAAGAAGTGATTTAAATTGGATAGCTTGGATTATTAATTCTATAATGACTTTAACTCTTTGGCTTTATTTAACCATAACGATTAATTTATCTTATATTACCCTTTCAATTATGTCGGTTTTTCTTTTTGTTAATAATATTTACGGATATATCAATTGGCAAATCTTGAAAAGAAGTCAAAAAAAAGATAAAAAATAGAGTGAGAGTCCTCGGCTACGAACCGGGTTGTCGGGGGTTCGAATCCCTCCGGGTGCACCAAATTAGGAAATAATTACCTTATTATTATTTTTATAAAAACTTAAACATATGTTATTATTGCTTAATGAGTAAAGAACAGAATATAATAGAAATAAACAATTTGAATAAAAGCTATGGGCAAATCAAAGCTGTCGATAATATTTCTTTTTGCGTGCATAAAGGACAAACTTTCGCATTTCTTGGCTCTAATGGTGCAGGGAAATCCACAACAATTAATATAATCTGTGGAATTCTTGAAAAAGATAGCGGAGAAGTATTTATCAACGGAATTAATATTGAAAAAAATATAGGAGAAGTCAAAAAGAAAATCGGAATAGTTTTTCAGCAGTCAGTATTAGACAAAAACTTTTCAGTTTATGAGAATTTAAAAAACAAGGCAATTTTGTATGGAATGTCAAATAAAGATTTTGAAAAAAGATTAGATTTTCTATCAATCGAATTGGATTTTAAAAATTTATTACAAAGGTCAATTAAAAAATTGAGTGGTGGGCAAGCAAGAAAAGTTGATTTAGCTAGATCCTTAATACATAATCCAAAGATTTTAATATTAGATGAACCAACGACAGGATTAGATCCTCAAACTCGTCAAAGAGTTTGGAAATTTTTAGATAAATTAAAAGAAGAGTCCGGGCTCACAATCTTTTTAACGACACATTATATGGAAGAAGCAAGCGATGCAGATTATGTTGTTATTTTAGACAAAGGTGTAATAGTTGCGGAAGATACTCCAACAAATTTAAAGAAAAAATATACTCATGATTTTGTTAAGATATATAACAAAAGAGGAAAAAAGGAAGCAATATCAACTTTACAAAAAGAAGGTTATGCTGTTTCGATCAAAAATGAATTTATTCAATTAGAGTTAAAAAATACAGAAGAAATAAAAAATCTAATTATAAAATACCCGGATATGTTTGATGATTTTGAAGTTATAAAGGGTAAAATGGACGATGTCTTCCTAGCAGTAACCAATAGGGAATTGGAGGACAAAGAATGAAAAATAAAAATATGAAAGATTTATATGTTTTAACAAAAAGACATACAAAACTCTTTTTTAAAGATAAGAGTGCTTTTCTTCCAGCGTTAATAACTCCTGTGATTTTAATTGTTTTATTTATGACATTCTTAAAATCAGTTTATACGAGTGTTCTTTTAATGCATGTTCCTGAAGGAGTAGTTTTAGAAGGGTCATTGATAAACGCCTTTACAGGTAGTTGGCTGATTTCATCAATATTAGGAGTATCGTGCGTTACAATTGCTTTTTGTACTAATATAATTATGGCAGGTGACAAAGCAAATAAATCTATTAATGACTTTTATGTTTTACCTGTAAAGAAAAGCACCATTTCTTTGAGTTATTTTTTCTCTAATTTTATATCAACTCTTTTAGTTTGTTTGGTTTGCATGGCTCTCGGCTTTGTTTATTTTGCTCTTGCTGGCTGGTTTTTTACTGCTATTGATGTTTTATTAATTACTGCGGTTGTATTTATGTGTTGTCTTTTTGGCTCAACACTTGCTTGCGTTGTTGAATATTTTATTTCATCAATAGGGGGAATTAGTGCTATTGCGACATTGGTTTCAAGTATGTATGGATTTATAGCTGGAGCATATATGCCACTATCACAATTTAGTCCGGTTGTTAGAGATATAATTTCATTCTTACCGGGTACTTACACATTAGGATTATTAAGAAATTATTATATGCGAGGAATTGTGGAAAACTTGTCTAATATTCTTCCAGAACAATCTATTGCAAATATTAAAAATAATTTTGATGGCATTTTATATTTCCAAGGAAATCCAGTTCAAATCTGGCAAATGTTCTTAATTGTTGGACTATCCATTGCTGTGTTCTTAACTCTTTATTTGAGTTTTGTATTTATGAAGAAAAGAAAAAAGAGAAAAATTGCTTAAATTTTATGTTATAATTCAAAAAAGGAAAAAATATGAAAAAGTTTGTTGTTTGCTTTTTATTAAATAAAGATTATACAAAAACATTGATGATTTTAAAAAAGAAAAAAATTTACACAGGACTTTATAATGGTCTTGGCGGAAAGGTTGAAGAGGGCGAAACTGCGAAGGTGGCTGTAATTCGTGAGATTTTAGAAGAAAGTTTAAATAGAATAATTCTCACTAATCCAAAACATTTAGCTACTATAAATTTCCCTACTAGTAAAGAAGTTCCTATGAATAACGGAGTTAAACTTTATGTGTTTTATGATGTGATTGACGATAAAATAGAGCTTGCCAAAGAAGAGGAAGAGGGCGGAAAGATTGAATGGAAGACAATAGAGTTTGCTTTAGATATTAACAATCCACAACTTGGTGGCGACCATGATATTCCATATTACATACATATGGCGTTAACAAATGAGAAAATTTTAAATAATAAGAATTTAGAAAATAGAAACGATAAGGGATTGTGGTTTAAAGATAGTCATCAAAAATAATTGACTATTGACTTTTCCACTAGTAGGTGTTAAAATCTCTTTAAGAGAGGAAAATATTATGGATGCAAAAGAAAAGATACTTCATAAAAAGAATAATTTTATAAAAGTGAAAAAAAATCTTTCTTTGGGAAAAAATTTTTATTGTGAACATGGTAATATTTATGCATTAGATAATTTATCTGTGGGTTCAAATTGTCGTTTTTTTGATAAAGGAAATATATACATAGGCGAAAATGTTTTTATTGACTCTAATGTTACTCTTAGAACAAAACCTTCAAAACCTATTTATATTTATAATGGAGTTCGTATTGGTTCCTGTTCAATTATTTTGCCTGGAGTAGTAATAAATAATAATTCTATCGTTGTTCCTGGAAGTATAGTTGTAAAAAGTGTGCCAGCCAATGTTATTGTTGCTGGTTGTCCTGCAAAAATAGTAAAAAGAATAAGAACTAATAAAACAAGAGAAAAATATTTATTAAAAGAATACACTTCAGATAAATAAATTGAAAATTTTTTGTAAAAATAATAAAATCTGAAAAAGAATAGTATTAATCAAGAAAGATATTACAAGACAAAAAGGAAGAGAAAATCTTCCTTTATTTTAAATCTAAAAATTAATTAGTAGTAAGTTTAAATCTTTACTATGTCAAATAGTGAGTTTTGTACTAGCCAATTTTGAGGGAAGTATCGGTTCAAAGACCAGTAACTGACTCCCGCTAAATTATATTCATCTACTAAACGGAGTTGAGCATCAATACTTCTTGCATCATCAAACCAAACTACGTGTCTTTTGTTATCTTTGTAATAATAGAAGAAAGGTGTTTCAGCTACTGGGTCAAATTCGATATTCGCTCCAACCGTTCTTGCAAGGTTAACTGCTTCGACATTGCTTACAATTCGCGCTGAAGTTCCTTCAACAAAAGGTAGTGTCCAATCGTAAGCATAGTTGGGCACACCCATTAATATTTTTCCTGGTTGAATTACAGTTACTGCATAATCTAATACTTTTTTAACTTCATTAACAGGAGATACAGCAAGAGGTGGTCCAAATAAATATCCCCATTCATAAGTCATAATGATTACTCTGTCGACAATTTGGGCAACAGCACCATAATCATGGGCTTCATAGAGTGTTCCTTGTTGATCCCCACTAATCTTTGGAGCAAGAGCGGAAAATACTACATAATCCATAGGGTGCAACGCATTCGTTAGTTTTCTTAAAAATGCGGTATAATTATCTCTATCACTTGGCATTATGTATTCAAAATCAACAACAACTCCTGTATATCTTTTTGTATTTAAGGTATTAATAACATTTTGTATTAAGTTATCTTCTGCCACTGGATTAGCAAATAATGATTGTGTTATTTCACCACTAAAACCACCACTTTCCAATGAGTTTGTTATAGTCATTAATGGAGCAACTCCCGCTTGGATTGCTTTATCAATTATATTTGTATCAGGGATATCAACAAGACTTCCGTTTGGCATTACACGATAACTGAAAATACTTAAATATGTAAGATTTGGCAGGGTCATATCTAGTGTGCTATTTGATATATTTGGCAAAACAAATCCATTAACCTCCATTTCGCCTAGTTTCTGCTGGGTTAGTGGAACTGTTATTTTATCTCCCGGATAGATTAAATAAGGCGGGTTGATTGTTGGGTTCACCGCAAGTAAAGTATCCAAAGGAACACCATATCTTCTAGCGATAGAATACATAGTATCTCCTCGAACAACAGTATGTACCACATCATTTCTTGGAATAAATACCGTTTGTCCTACAACTAAACTTTCCGGATTAGCAAACATATTAAGACTGATTAATTCATCTAGCGCCACACTATATTTTTGCGCAATTGAATATAAGGTGTCACCCTTTTTTACAACATAAATCATTTTTTCTCCTTTTTAAAAATATAAACTAATAAATAATATGATTTTTATTAATTTTTGTTTAAAAATTAAATAAAAACAAAACATAATAATATGAAATCATTACTTAAAGATATTTCTCTATATTTTAGTGCTTTTGTGCCGATGTATTTTTTAATTGTAGTTAAATTTTGTTTTGGGTTATTAAGTGGAACGATTGAAATAAACGCACTTTCTATAATTATTTTATCCTTTTATTCTTTTCTAGTAATAGGGGGAATTTTAGGAATTCTTTTCAATACTATTTGGAATAGAGAAAACTCTAAAAAGATTATCATAACATCTCAACAAAATCTCACCGACCAACATTTTTTAGGATACTTTTCACTTTTTGTACTTTTTGCACTTACATTTGAGTTAACAAGGTTAAGTATGTTTGTTGTTAGTATTTTTATCATTATATTTATAGGGATTGTCTATATAAATAATAAGATGTTTTATATAAACCCGCTTTTAAATTTAATGGGATTTAACTTTTATGAAATTCAATATAAAGAAATTAACCAAAATGAAGAAAAACCTGCAAAAATGTTTTACAGGGGAAAACTAATTATTGATAATAAGCCATGTTTCGTAAAATTAGAAAAAACAAACTTTTCATTCGTTGATAAAAATAAAAAATAATTATCTTTTTATCAAATCTTTTATAACTTCACTGGCAATTATTAGTCCGGCAACTGATGGAACAAAGGAAACACTCCCGGGAGATACTTTATCTATTCTATTTATATCATTATTTAAAATTGGTGTTAATGGAGTTTCTTTTGAGTAAACAACTTTTAGTTTATCAATCCCATTATCTTTGCATAGTTTTCTCATTACTTTTGCTAATGGGCAAACGCTAGTTTGATAAATATCAGCAACCATAAATGCAGTTGGGTCAAGTTTATTTCCCGTCCCCATACAACTAATTATAGGAATATTGCAGTTTTTTGCGTTTTTAACTATTTCAATTTTTGCAGTTATGGTATCTATTGCATCAATAACATAATCATATTTACTAAAATTAAATTGAGATGAATTTTCCGGCAGATAGAAACATTTCCATTTTTTTACTTTACAGTTTGGATTTATTTCATATATTCTTTCTTCTGCAACATCAACCTTATCTCTTCCAATAGTTTTTTGAGTAGCAAAAATCTGTCGATTTAAGTTTGTTAAACATATCTTATCATTATCAACTATATCTAGTTTAGTAATTCCGCTTCTAACAAGGGATTCAACAACATAACTACCAACACCACCCAAACCAAAAACAATAATATGAGATTGTTTAAGTTTTTTCATATTATTTTTTCCTAAAAGAGATTCAGTTTTTGAGAATTGATTTAACATATTTAAAATTATACCTTAACTAAAATATTTAGTCAATTAACACTTAAACTAAAAAATAAATTTTAACAATATAATTTGATAATTTTTTATTATGAAATATTATCATTTTAATAACTACTTATTATATTTGACTAAAAGCCATTTTTAAATTTCATTTTCTTTTTATTTAATTTACATATATTTATTTGACATTACACAATATAAAGTGGTAATCTAATTTTGTTATAAAACAAATAATTATGTAATTTTTTAGGAGGAGAGAAATGATAAAATCTAAAAAATCATTTAAAATTGGGGCATACATAGGGATAATGCTTTTAGCATTTTGTGCTATGTTCCTTGGTCTTTGGGGGGCAAATACCATAGACGCAGTTCATGCGGAAGATCCGATAACTGCTGATTATACTCTTATATATCGTGGACCTAGTTATGAACAATTAGGAACAGAAGCGGCAACAGGTGATTGGGAATGGGATGAAGATGATGAAGACTAC
>JAQVQJ010000067.1 GCA_028701635.1 Clostridia bacterium
GAGTTCAAGAACTAACTAGAGTACTTGACAAACTAAATATTCAAGAAACTACAAAATACAAACTACTACACACAATGATAGCGCATCACGGATCAGTAGAAAATGGTTGCCCAAAACCACCAATGACTCCTGAAGCTTTAATTATTGCTAAAGCGGATGACTTAGACGCACAACTAGTAACAATGCTAGATGCAAAAAACACAGCACAAACAAACGACTCATTCATCTACAACAAGCACATGGGAAACATATATCTAAAATAATTAACTAATCTTGGGCGATAACATGGAACGAAAATTTGACCTTAATATTGAAAAGGTTTTAGAAAATTGGGAAGTCTCCGACGCAATACGTGAAATAATAGCAAATGCACTCGACGAACAAATATTAACTAATACAAAAGAAATTCAAATATTTGAAGAAAAAGGTAACTGGCATATTAAAGATTTTGGAAGAGGTCTTGAATATAAACATTTAACACAAAAAGAAAATAAAGAAAAATTAACAAATGCAGGAAAAATAATAGGCAAGTTTGGAGTTGGCTTAAAAGATGCTTTGGCAACATTTGACCGAAGAAAAATAGATATTGAAATAATATCAAAATTTAGCAAAATTACTACTTGTCAATCAGAAAAAATAGGATTCAAAGATGTAAAAACCCTCCACGCAATTATAAATGATCCCAGTAGTAAAGATTTTTTGGGAACCGAAGTTATTCTAAAAGGTTGCTCTAAAGAAAACATTGAATCTGCAAAAGCCAATTTCTTAAAATTTTCTGGAGATAAGCTTCTTGAAGAAACAAAATTCGGCGCAGTGTACGAGAAAAAACAAAACGCCCTTATTTATATTACAGGCATAAAAGTTGCAACAGAAGACAATTTCCTCTTTTCATATAATGTCACATTAATGAATACAAAAATAAAAAAAGCACTTAACCGTGAGAGATCAAATGTTAGTCGTACAGCATATAAGGACAGAGTACAAGAAATATTACTCGCTTGCAAATCGGACCAAGTCGCAAATCGTATCGCTAATGATTTCAAAGATTACCAAACTGGAACAATCCATGATGAAGTAAGTTGGATTGAAGTACAAGAACACGCTTGCAAACTAATAAACCAAAACCGAAAAGTAGTGTTTGCTACTCCTTTTGATTTAATCAATTACAAATCATCAATTGATGATGCTTGTAAGGATGGCTATGAAATAATTCCCATCCCCGAGAATTTAAAATTAAAACTTGCTGGCGCCAAAGACTACCAAGGAAATAAAATTAGAACAATAACAGCATTCATAGAAGAGTACAATGACACATTTCAATTTGACTTTATTGATGAAAATAAACTCAATTCAAACGAAAAGGAAATTTTCTCTACAAAAGAACAATTATTTCAACTCATAGGAGGCAAACCAAAACAAATCAAAGCAATAAAAATATCAAAAACAATGCGTAAAGATGAAAAAGGAACTGAAACAATGGGCCTGTGGCAATCAAATGAAGGTACAATCATAATCCGACGCGACCAACTAAGAAATCAGTCAGATTTTGCAGGTACTTTGTTGCATGAAACAGCACATGCAATTAGCGGGGCTGATGACGTATCCAGAGAATTTGAAATAGAACTCACTAGAATAATTGGATTAATTGCAGGTAATCATAAAAGGGATTAATATGGTTTTACCAATAAAGGTTATTTTAACAGAAAAAATTCGAAAAGCTTTTTTTCCAAAACGATATATAGGATTAGAATTATTAGTGCAATATGAAATTGACGAGGAGCTAAAGCTAAAAATATCTCACGGGCAATTAACTGGATTAAAAACGCTTTTGGATGAAATCGAAAAAAGATATGGCGATATCAAAAAACCTCAAATTAACTTTACTAATGAAGGAGAAAGAGTAAAATTTGAAGAAAAGAAAGTATACATAAACTTGCCTGCTTGGTTAGGATTTATGTATGCAATCAATGATATATCTAATCAATATTTTATTGAAAAATACCATCGCGATTTCAAAAAAGAATGTCGAATGAAAGGATTGAAAGAATACCTTGAAGGAAATCCTCCATCAAATATAATCCAGCACATCCAAAATTCAAACTTTGAAATCATTGAAAACATCCTATCCAAATTTGACAACTTACAAGATTCTGAAAAGAAAATTATACAAGAAAACTTTGAACACTCCCAAGTTGGAACAAACATACTAAAAAAATATGGCAAACTTGCAAAAAACTCCCCAAAACTTCAAGTAAAATCAGTAGTCATGAATATCAACAAAATAAAAGAGCCAGAAGCGAAAGAACTAACTATGGCCCTAATGAAAAGTAAACATGCAGATCTCTTTACAGATCAAATTGCAAAATTTCCAAAAGAAATTCAAGTAAAAATGCTAAAAAACATTAACAAAATGGTAGAATTGTTACTATTCCAAGAAAAACTTGAATCCAGTCTAAAAAAATTTAAAATTCTAGTTAAAACCCACAAAGATGCTTCAACAAAAAACGAAAAAGAAATACACGCATTCCTAGCAAAGCATTACTGGTTACTAGGTCCAGAATATTATGGAAGTGGAATAAAATCCGACATTAACTCAAAAGGAAAAAAAACAAGCGAAACCTACGTAAAACCATGGAGAATATATCCTGACTTCTTAATAGAAAAAATAGACCAAACAACTGATTCCTGTACTGTAATAGAGTTAGAAGAAGCTAACGACAAAATATTTAACAAAGACAAAACTCTATCCAAAGAAGCACTAGATGGACTTTATCAAGCAATATCCTACCACATTTACTTTAATGTGGAAAAAAATAAATCTACAAAAGGGATAGCAATTTTAGGATTTACAGGGCCCCTTGACACAATTCAAAAAGAAAAATTAAGAAGATTAAATGACTTATTTCCAAAAGTAGAAATCAAAACATATGATCAATTAATCAAAGATGCAGAACGATTATTAGATTTTATCAAAAACTATACTTCAAAAGAAAAATAATTCTGCCTCAAGTTCAATTTCTTTTCAATTAATGACTTAATTTAAAAATCAAAAAGAGGACTATCTAATAGTCCTCTGGTTTCAGAAAAGTCACTCCTTCTGCGTTTGCGATTACCCATATTTGGTTTTTTGTGATTACTCTTAGTTTGTAGTAACCATCGTCTTCTTCGTTTGGTTGGTTTAGCATTGCTAATCCTTTTTGAATGATTTCTTGGTAATGGTCTTTTACTTCTGTGAATAGGTTTGAAGTGAATATGACTGGTAAATTGTTATTGGATAGCTTTCCAACTTTTATTAAAAAACCGTCTTCGATTGCTTGTTGTTGAGTGTATACAGAGATGGGTTCTCCGTATACTTCGGTTAAAGAAGATGTTTTCATTTTCGTTCACCTCTTTTGTGTGACAATAGTTCGTCTATTGTGAACGAATCATCGAATATTTTTCTTTTATTAGAATTCATCTTCAATCACCTCCTGAGTGGAAAACGAATTTTTTTTCAACTGAAGACGGCTTGCGGCTTTTGGAGACATTAAATCCCTTAGCTAACAAGCGACCCTGACTGCCGAGCCCAAAAAAGTTAGTGTTGTCAAACAACAGTGAAGACAGCACTCAAATGCAAACTGGTTGGACAGCTCAGGGGAAGGGTTTAAGTCGAGAAAACGCCGAGACGAAAGAAGAAAAAAATAAGAAAACGAAGGAGGTGAAATAATTAATAATTTTATTTTTAAGGTTTTTATTAATTTAATCTAAATTAACCTATCCTCTTAATTATTAATTATTTTTAATAAAAAATATTTTGTGCAATTAAAGTAATAAAATTCCAATTAATTAAAATTAATGAAAGAATATATATTACAATAAACAATAATGGCACGTTTCTTTCCAAATGTGTTAAAGGAGCATATTTATTTGTTTTTCCTTTTTCAAGCACTTCCCATTCATATTTGAATAGATTTGCCGGCAAGTATCTTTCAAGCTCATGAATTACCACAAATTTTCCCGTATTAAGTCCTTTATAAGAAATTATCAATCTGTACCAGTAATAATTTGCAATAATTCCAAAAATTGGGATTAAACAAACAATAATATTACTTTGGGATAAGCTCATTAAATATCCTGAAACTGTTATAAATCCTGTGTTAAGTGCAAGGTAGAATTCGTTTGATGCTTCTCTTCGTTGGCTAATTTGTTGACAAGAGTCTACAAAAATTTTGTATTGCTCAAATAAGACAGACTTATTTTTTCTAGTTACTTTTTGATTTAATAATCTTGTTTTTTTTGCCATAATTTCACCTCATTTACAAAGCTTGTTTTCTTTTTTTGTCAATAATTTGTTGTATCTTATCCAAATCCCAATTAGTTATTTGGGCATGAGCATCAACTAATGCATTTGGAATTTTGTGATTTTTATCACGGTAAATTCTAACTCCAATAACTGGTTTCCCTAATTCAACTGCTTTACGAATTTCCCAATCTACTGCTTCGCGTTTATATGTTTCTTCACCAATCATAACAATTAGTACTTCGCTTTTATTTATTCGTTCAGTGCATTGAGTTTTCCACTTCTCATCAAAAGGTTCTTTTACAGAGTAATCTGAAAATTCAAGTTGCCCTCCCTTTGCTTGAGCACGTATAAAATTAACCTGTGCTTCATCCTCAATATGAAAACTCAAAAATACACGCGGTTTTCCAGAATATTCATTCAATGATTTCCCCATATCTTGCGCATAAGCAAACCCCCCACCAGGCCTACTTCCTACATAAGAAATTCTTTCCCCACTATATCCTCCACCCATTCTAATACACCCCACTCAAATTCAGATACTTTCTTCTATTCTCAAAAAGATTTCTCCAATCATAAACAAACTTATTTTTTGCAACTACTTTTACAAGAACTTCTTCCTTTTCAATATTCCAATTAAATAAAGCACCAGTTGGTTCTATCGACTTAACAGACTTTTTTATTTCTAAAAAATTTTGATTAATAAATGACGCATCAACCTTACCATTATAAGAAATAGTTTTCCCTCCAATAAACTTTTTATGATAAAACGCTTGAACGTAATGACTCTGAGTTACAAAATCATCAGCAAAACGAAAAGGCAAAATAGATTTTCTCGACCCAACACCATACACCATCAAATGCCCTCCTAATTGTTTTATTTTCTTAGCAAAAAGCCGAGCTTGATGTTTAGCATTCCACGACCCTCTACAAACATAATCTCCTGCATGAAAAACAAATTTTCTAACACCCAACTGCTTCAAAAAAAGAGTATGATCACCAACTTGATTTACATTACTTCCCTTAACAAGACCATACATTTCAAGATCAGGAAACTCTTTTCTCAAGATTATTGCATCCGATTTAACTCTTCCAACTTCAAAATCAGCAATATTTTCTCTATCTAAATAAGTTTCACCATCCGGCGAAAGATACGCATCAGGCTTACACACCTTTATCATTTCAATATAATCTTCTATTGTAAATCCAATTAACGTCCTATCAGGCATTATAGAAGACAAAACGATTTTCCCATCAAAATTAAAAAACTGATGAAGCCCACCAGACAAAATAACTTTGTAAAAAAAAGGACTAAAACAAGTACCATCCCTATTCAACATATCCTGTACCTTAACAATGATTCCTGAACAATTCCCACTCAAAAAAGGACCCCAAGTCAACTGTTCATGCAACTTAACTACTACCCACAGATTTTTAGCTTCATTTTTATTCATGCTAACCAACACTAACATAGTTCAACTAATTCATACTGAGTCTAACTAAATAATACTTAGTATAGAAAGTATTATAAAGGATAACCCCCTTAGTTAATTCATGCAAAACATCTTAATTGCAACAATATTCTATGACGATTCAATAAGATTAGGAATCAAAGAATATCAAATCAACAAAGCTATTCTATTACAAGATGAGAATGCAGGACAAAATCAAAAAGACAAAATAAAACAACTATTAGATTATAATAAAAACTTTGTAGAATTTCAAATAAAGGAGATTCCAAAATATGAAATAGAAGGCGTAGTAAAAAAATGCATAGAAATAATTGATTCTATTCCAAAAGAAGACAATATAATTATAGACATAACTCAAGGAAAAAGAACTCAAACCATAGGGTTACTGTTTGCAGCATTTAAAAGGTTTGACAGAGTAAAAAAAATATATTACGGGCAAGAAATAAAAGAATCAACATGGTCAGTTTTAGAGTTACCAAAATTCAGGTTTGATCTAACTGAAAAACAAAAAATAATACTTAAAGGATTAAACAATAAAAAAACAATAAATGAGATTATTTCTGAAGAAGATATTTCAAGAGCAACAGTATACAACAATCTAATCGAATTAGAAAACCAAGCATTAATTCAGAGAAATCAAATTGGGAAAGAAGTTAAATATGAACTAACTGAAGCTGGAAAAATAATGTTAATAAAATAAATAGTTAAACTCTTTAATTCCCTGCAAACTCCAAACTCGCCCCGAACCCCACATAGTCAAATCAAGCTTTGGTGAACCTTGTTTACAAATTTATTTGGTAACAATTGCTTTGTTTGTAGTGCCTAACTTTATAGAAAGTGTTTTATAGAAGTTAGTGTTTAGTTGTAGTTAGGTATACTGGATTTTTTATCCGAGTTAGTCTTTAGGATAAACGCGGAAAGCCGGAGTCGAACCGACGCTTCCTTTCGGAAACCTGCTCTCAAGGCAGGCGCATTTGACCTCTCTGCCATTTCCGCATTTAACCAATTCTTTGACTACCTTTGGTTAGTCAATAATATAAATTGTGGAAAGTTAGTTTTTAAAGGTTGCTTTCTTGAAGAAAAAA
>JAQVQJ010000068.1 GCA_028701635.1 Clostridia bacterium
ATTCTACTCTCTCTGTTGTAGAAGCAAATTTTGTTCATGGAGGAATGGAATATCCAAATCTTGTTTATATTTCTAACGAAATAACAGATGAATCAACCTATCAACAAGTGATTGTTCATGAAATTGCTCATCAATGGTGGTATAGCTTGGTTGGAAATAGCGAGATTTCTTATGCTTGGCTTGATGAAGGTTTAACCGAATATTCAACAATACTATTTTACGATTTACACCCTGAATATAACAAATCAAAAAGTGCATTAATCAATAACGCTTATAATAGTTATGCTTTATTTATTCAAATTTATGGCGAAGTTTACGGCACGATTGATACTGAAATGAATAGAAATTTAGATGAATTCAGCTCCGAGCAGGAATATGTCTATGTTGCATACACAAAAGGAATGTTACTATTTGACTCACTAAGAGAAATTATTGGCTATGACACCTTTATAAGTTGTTTAAAAGCTTATTTTAATAAATATTCATTTCAAAACGTAACTCCTCCAGAACTTATTTCAGTATTTGAAAAAGTTTCTAGAACTAATCTAGAATCATATTTTAACTCATGGGTAGGTGGAAACATTATTCTTTTAAGATAAAGTCTTCCACTTTTAATTTACTTTTAAAAATTAACAAAATATGGTATAATAATGTTATGAAAAATGTGATTATAACAGGTGCTTCTAAAGGAATTGGTGCAGAAACAGCTAGGGTTTTCGCCCAAAATGGCTTTAATGTGCTAATTAACTTTAATAACTCCGAAGAAAAAGCTATAAATTTAAGAAATGAACTAAATAAAACTTATCCTGATATAACAGCAGATATATTTAAATGCGATGTAAAAAATTTTAATGAGTGTGAAAGAATGGCAAAGTATGCCAATTCCATTTTTGGAAACATTGATGTATTAGTGGCGAACGCAGGAGTTGCACAAATAAAGCCATTCATTGACACGACAGAAAACGATTTTGAGAATATAATTAACACGAATTTAAAAGGAACTTTTAATATTATAAAAGCTACTTTGCCAAATATGATTTCAAATAAAAGTGGAAAAATCGTAACAGTTTCTTCAATGTGGGGATTGAACGGCGCTTCTTGTGAAGGCATTTATTCCGCATCAAAATCGGGTATAATCGGCTTGACTAAATCACTCGCAAAAGAGCTTGGACCATCAAAAATAAATGTGAATTGCGTAGCTCCCGGCTTTATTGCCACAGAAATGAATTCAAATGTAAAGCCAGAAGATGTAAAAAGTATGGTAGAAGCAACTCCACTACAAAGAGTTGGAACTCCAAGAGATGTGGCCGATGCTATTTTCTTTCTCGCAAGCGACAAAGCCGACTTTATAACAGGCAGTGTTTTAAGCGTTGATGGTGCGATTAACCTTTAAATTAAGTTAAAAAAAAGATTATTGGATTCAATAATCTTTTTTTATACATTATTTCAATTCAGTAACTCACACCTTAAAAGAGTTATTCCTTTATATTTTTTTTGTAAACATACTCAATAAACTCGTAATTATTTTCTTCGCTTCTCATAACCATTGTATTATGAATGCGGTTTCTTAATTCTTCTTGTTGCTCTTTTGGATTTAATTCCGTTTTAGGATAGAATGGCCCATCAATATAAATGGTAATTCTAGGTCTTTTGCCATCTTTTCTTTTTTGGTATGTAGTTGTAAAGCAATAACTTGGCTCATTCAACCTAACAGGATATTTAAAAGATACCGATTTATAATTCCTAATTTTAGTATAATAAGGCCAAATATGTGCTTCTGGATAAATCGCTAAACAATGCCCTTGGACATTTCTCTTTTCAATAGCTTCTAAAAAGTTTTTGGCATTCTCTTGGTTAGCAAGATTAGGTATTGGGATTGCTCCCAGCATTAAAACAACTTGCCTTAATCCCGGCACTGAAACGGCATCTAAGCTCGTTATAATAAATGTTCTTTTAGGAAATGCTATAAGACTTGGAATAAAAGCATCTGCAGAATGTTGAGTATGATTGCCATATAGGAAATACCCGCTTCTTTTACACTCTTTTAGCGCTTTTTTATTAATTATTTTATATCTAAATTTTATTTTACAATATAAAAATGCAATAGGAATTACGAAACAACGTAAGATAAAAGATAATAAAATCCACAAAGGATTCTTTTTTATAAATTTAAAATTTTTGCCTAACGGCTTAGCTTTTATATTTGTTCCAGCAAAATCATTATTTAATTCATCTGAGTAATAAATTACTTTTTTCATTTTTCCTCCTATTTCTTTTTTGATAAAATCTTGCCGTCCTTGTTGTAATTTTCTATTGTTTCTATCAACATTTCTTCCATCTTATCCATACAATAGTCTTGATCGAATTTAGTTGTATAACCAAGATAATTTTTACTACATTCTTGTTTTTCCTTTGAATGCTCTATCCAATAGTCAATTTTATTAGCTAAATCTTTTGAGTCTTTATTCTTAAATAAATTTCTATCATCTAAAGCAAAGGATTTTGTTGCACATCTAGGCGAATTGGCAATTACAGGAACAACTCCGCAAGTTATTGCTTCCAAACATGCTATTGCCTCTATCTCTATTTCCGCAGGGTGAACATATAGATCAGCATAATTAATAGTTTTTACTAAATCATCTCTTGAAAAGAATTTAAAAATTGGTTGAACCGGCAATAATTTTTTTGATAGATTCTGTAGCTTTTCCTTTAAAGGACCTTCTCCAGCGAAAATTAATTGAATTTTATCCTTGTATTTAGAATTTGCTATTGCTTTAATAAGTATTTTATGACTTTTTTCTTTGCTATATCTTCCTGTAAATAAAATAACAAACTTATCTTTTAACTCTTCTGGCTTTTCAACTTTAACCTTTTTAAATCTTTTATTTACTCCATTAGATATTACATATCCATTAGTTTTTCCAACCACTTTTTCAAAAATTTCTCTTATAAATTGTGTAGGATAGTGAACTGCTGTACTTCTTTTATATAATTTTCTATAAAAAGACTTATACAAATAATAATTTAATGGCTTTAACCACTTTAATAAAAAATGACTTGATATATTTTCTGCTTGAGTATGAAATCCTGAAGTAATTGGAATGTTTAACTCTTCCGCTATTTTAGCTGCATTTTGAGCTAACGAGAAATTGGTCACCGTATGAACAATATCTGATCCTTTAATAGCATCAGTAATTATATTTTTGTCTGGTTTTGCAAAAGACACACCATTTTTGGTTACATATCTATCAATTAATTTTCCAAAACTGCGAGTAGGGACTATGTAATAACCCTCTTCTCCTTTCTTCTTTTGATTCGCACAAAGAATTTTAACTTCATGCCCTTTGGTCTTTAAACTTCTTATTAAATTCATTGTTGCAACATTAAGACCATTGTTTTCTTCGAGTAAAACGTCACTTACTATAGTAATTTTCATAAACTTCTCCTTGTAGTAATAAAGAAATTATAAAATTAAAAACAAAATTTTCCAATTTAATACAAGAATTTTCACTATAAACATTTAAAACTCAATGAGAGAGTCAATTTCCACTCCCACTTCTTTCAACTCTATTCTTAGTAGAGTTGATAAAAAATGTTTTACTTTTATATAAGATATAGTATAATAATAATTATGAATACATTAAAAAAAATAATTGCAAATAACTTAATTATTTTAAGAAAGGAACATAAACTGACCCAATCAGAGTTAGCAGAAAAATTAAATTATTCGGATAAAGCTATTTCAAAGTGGGAAAAAGGCGAAACGCTACCCGATATAGAAATTTTAAGTAAAATTACAGATATGTACGGTGTTAGCTTTGATTATTTAATTCATGAGGGAACAAAAGAAGATAAAAAACAATATATAAAAAATGACCACTTAAACAAACTCCTGGTTTCGTTACTTGCAGTTTCTGTTGTTTGGATTTTAGCAGCTTTAATTTTTATCTACCTATTCACTATTCAACAATTGACAGCTTGGAATGTCTTTGTTTGGGCAGTACCAATATCCTGTTTAGTATTAATAGTTTTTAGTAGGCGTTTGCAATTCAAAGATTTTACATCTTATTATTATTCTTTATTGGTTTGGTCCTTGCTTGCAAGCGTTTATCTACAATTTTTACAATACAATATTTGGCTTATCTTTATATTGGGTATTCCATTACAAATCTCAATAATTTTATGGGCAAAAATAAAGAAAAGAAAACAATAGAGAAAAGAAACAATAGAGGAAAAAGATGAGATTTCTCCATTCCGCTTCGCTCCAGTCGAAATGACACAGAATAAAAAGGCAAAGTGATACCAAAAGGTCGAAATTACATAATAAAAACATCGAATTAAAGACAGGGTTGATATACTTCTTATAACATAAAGTGAGTTTCAAAATGATAGGTAAGTAGTGTTTAATTTCGTCATTGCGAGGAGCAAAGCGACGTGGCAATCTAGACTTCGAAGTATAAGATTCTTCGTTTCACTCAGAATGACAGATTAAAAATGACTCAAAAGAATTTTTGGGTTTAAAGACTCTTTCTTAATTAAAAATTTTTTAAATTAAAAATCAATTATTTTCTTCAATCATTTTCTTATAATTTTCAACATTTCTTTAACCGTTTCATCGGGGGTTTGATTTGTGTTATCAATTACATAAGCATCTTTAGCAATTTGTAAAGGCGCTACTGCCCTTTCAATATCTCTTTTATCTCTATTCTTTATCTCTTCTAAAACTTTTTTATACTCTGTTTGAGGTAATTTTAGTTGATTAATTCGCCTTCTCGCCCTTTCTTCTGGTTGGGCTGTAATAAAAAACTTAAAGTTTGCTTTTGGTAAAACAAAGGTGCCAATGTCCCTTCCTTCTACAATTATGTTATATTTTTTAGTTAAATTTAATATGATTTTTTTAATATAGTCGTGAACGCACTGATGTTGCGCAACTATCGAAGAACTAAAACTAACTTTTTCTGTTCTTATTACTTTATCCAATTTTTTGCCATCTAAAATATTGATTTGATTTTTTTCTCCATTCTTATCACTATTAAAATCAATTTCTAATTCTATCTTTTTTAATAAAACAGAAATTGCCTTTTCATCTTTTAAATCCAATTTGTCTTCAATTGCCTTATAAGCTATCAGTCTATAAATAGCCCCGGTATCCAAGTAATAATATAATAACACTTTTGACAACAATCTGGCGATTGTGCTCTTTCCGCTTCCCGATGTTCCATCAATTGCAATATTAGTTTTTTTCATATCGCTTTTCTCCCAATATGTTTGATTTTGACGTAAACTTATGCTATTATAATCGCAGTTTGCTAGTGTAGCACAGTTGGTAGTGCACATGATTCGTAATCATGAGGTCGGGGGTCCGATTCCCCCCACTAGCTCCAATTAAATTATTGAAAATTCTAAACGATTTTTTTCTAAATCAATATTTTTTACATTGACTTTTATTGTTTCGCCCAATTTTACAATTTGAAAAATCTGTTTGCGTGCGTCATCGGTTGCATTTTTTATGTGTAAAAGTCCTTCAAGTCCGTTTTCTATCCTTATTATCGCTCCAAATTGTAATATTTTTACTGCTTTTCCATCAAAACTATCTCCTATTTTAAGCTCATTTAAAAGTTTTGTTTTGTTTGACTCTTGAAGCTGTTTATAACTTAAAGAAACTCTTTTGTTTTCCCTATCAATTTTTATAATCTTGAATTTATAGGTCTTTCCTAGTTCTAAAACTTCACTTGCAGAGATTATTCTATCATGTGAAATTTCTGAAATATGAAGCAAGCAATCAATACCATCAACTTCAACAAATGCTCCGTAAGGAACAAAAGTCTTAACCGTTCCATCAACGATTTTATTAATGAAATTTACTCTCCAAAAATTACTCTCATTTTCTGCACGAATCTTATCATCTAAAAGACTAATTGACGCAGTAATTTTCTTTTCCTCAACATTTATTTCAATAGCAACAGCATTGACTTGTTTCGAAACGTAAATTTTCGGATTAGCTTGATGATGTGAACATATTTGATTTTCAGGTATATAAATTGAGTACTGTCCTAACTTGGAAATAAGACCTCCGCTATCGCTAACGCCTGTAATAACACAAGTGAAACTTGAGCCTAACTTTATATTTTCTGCGTTTTGGTTCCCCAAAATTAAATTCTCTGCTAATATTTTAGATGCTAAAATCATTCCGTCTTCATTTCTTCCGCCCATTATAATAACTGGAAATCTATCTCCTATTTTTGAATCTTCAAAATTTTTAATTTGTTCTTTGGGAATAAAAGCGTCTAATTTGCCACCTAAATTAAAAACTATGCCGTTATCATTTATCGAAATAACGACCCCGTCTACCATCTCATTTGCACGATAATTTGTAAAAGTTTTTTCTATTTCATCTAAACCAAATTTTATATCCATTTTAACCTTGTAACTCATCATAAAAATTGATTAGAAGATTTTTCATTTCTTTATATAAAAATTTTATTACACGAATATATTGAGAAACAAAATCAAAGCCAACAATCAAACCATTTAAAATCTTTAAGTTCTGGATATCGCATGCGCATATAATTGCATCAAGCATAATATAAGCCTCTTCTCTAATATCCTTTTTTAAACGTGTAGAATAATCAATTTCTGTCATCATATCGTTTGCAAGTTTTTTAATCTCTTCAAAATATTTTTTGCAATCAACTTCTTTTGTTTCCTCAATTTCTTCATTTGAGGTTAATTCAAAATCCTCTTTCATATGACTCCTTATAAATTTAAACTAATTTTAGC
>JAQVQJ010000069.1 GCA_028701635.1 Clostridia bacterium
CAAGATTTTCTGTTGTTGCTTTCTTTATATGTAACTCATTGATATCTTGAGAATTTTCCCAAATACCAAATCCAAGTAAATCAAGTATTTTTATTCTCATTCTATTAGAAAGTTTTCCGCTTTCATCATGCAATAGCCCTGCATTTAAAAGTTGGAAAACCATATTTCTTTTTTGTTGAACAGTTTCTCCGATTTCGTTTGTCGTTTCGAGAATAATATCATCGCTTGAAATATCTGAAGAATTAAAATAAAAAACTTCTATTTCTCCATTATCTCCAACAATTTTAGAAAGACGTGGAATACTTGCAAATTGTTTATATAATCTCAAAATGTGTTTTGCCATATTTTTTATTGCTTCCCTAATCTTATCGGCAGTTATGGCAATACGAGAATCATCTTGATTAACAAGAATTTGCAGTGCTTCTCCAGACATATTTGCATAGTTGCTTGATGATGTTGTCATCATATCAGAAACGCCACTAACATATGTGAATTCATTTAATAAAGTTGCCTCTTCGCTCGAAAAGTCGACTGGAACTTTACCAAATGACATAAATGTTGGAGGTGTTGAGCCTTGGCGATAAACTAAAATCTTTCCGGGAGAAAGTCCTTCCCCTTCTAAATTATCTGTATCAACTGAGCCATCTTCAACTGTTAAAACACCCATTGAAAGCCTATTCATAAACTCATGTTTTCGATTTTTTATAGTATTATATGACCTTTGTAATGGAATTAATCTCTCAATTAAGCTTGAGCCCCAGAAACAACCTGGGTGCTCAATGCTTGTCTGTCTAATAAATGGAAAACCTCTTTCTCCATCGTTTCCATTTATATATGGCAATTCCGAAACATAAACCAATTTATCTCCAGCAATAATTATTAATCTACCATTTGGAAAATCTATACTTGGACTCTCATATCGTTCAATAACAATAGCATAATTATTTCTAACACCATTAATAATTTTTCCAACATTCCCTAAATATCCATTTCTATTAATTGCATGAAGATTATCCAAAGAAAAGACATTTATGTCTTCGCCCTTGACTTCAACTCCCCAAATTTTCTTTATGTCATCAACGTGAAAAGCTTTTGCATGAATTAAACTCTTGCAATCACTAATATCTGCGCAACTAGAACTCTCAGGGAAAATTTCAAAAGGCGGACAAATTGTAACTTCTATATCCCCCGAAGCAATAGCCTTTTCACCATCTTTTTCGCATAATATTGTTCCCCTACTTGCATTCCATGTTATCTTGTAAAAACTCGTACCACAAACTTCACTCCAATTATTAGCCTCGGAAATTATTCCGCTAACCGACAACTTATTATAAATGGCATTGACTATCTTTTTAGATAATTTTGCAGTCTTAATATCTCTCTCATCGCTTGATGCAGGAACTACAGCCATAGTTGGCTTTAATGTTAACAATTTTGCCAATCTTGAATCCATAATTGGAGCTATATGGTTATATACTTCTCGTTCTTGCCAATAAAATTGTTTATCATATTCTTCAATTTCTCCAGTTAAACCAATATCGCAATACTGATTACCCATAAGAAAATTCATATTTAATTCCCATTGCGCCTCAAAATTTCTTCTTTCCTCTTGTCTCTTCTTGAAGTCTTCAATAATCTCTTGTACTATGTCCTCTTCAAAACTTTTTTCTTCATTTGTAAAAACATTTTTCTTCTTCATCTTTCCTCCATTTTTTATATATAAGCGCCTGATTAAAAGCACTTCATATCATTCTTCAATCTTTTCTTTTTTCTTCAACATTTCTATTAATTCTAATTTTTTCTGTAAAAGTTCTTCTTTAGTCATCTCTTTAATTTCACTATCATTTTCGTTGGAATATTTTTCTAATAAAAGTTTTGCTGCTGATAAGTCAGGCGATATATGTTTTTTAGTTACTTTTTTCTTATTCAATGCGTACTCGCCACTTTCATCAACTGAGTATTCTTCAACAACTTCGCTCACCTCATAACCTATTGCTCTTTTATATAAAGCTTTATTAATTTCTTTCTCTGAAAATTTATTTTTTCTCATCTCGTCTCCGTAAAATAAAATATTGAAAAAACATCATACGAATTTGTTTTCCAAATTATATGATGTTAGTGTCTATAAGTAAATAATGACTGCCACAGACAAGTCTGTTTTCTATTAATTTCTTTTAATCAAAAAAATAAAGATAGCCATCAGGCGAGGCTCGGCAATATTTTTGCGAAGGAATTTATTAAATACCTTAAAATTAAAACAATTAAAAATAAAATTAGGCGAGGCTCGGGGAGCGAGGCAAGGCAGGGGTTTACAAATTATACAATTATAAAAACAATAAAAAAAAGCCATCAGGCGAGGCTCGGCAAGATTTTTGCGGAGGAGTTTACATATAAATATCCTTAAAATAAAACAATTAAAAATAAGATTAGGCAAGGCTCGGGGAACGAGGCAAGGCAGGAGTTTACTTAATAGTAAATGACTGTCTTGCCTCGTCCACAGCTAACGATGCATAATCTTATTTTTTATTGTTTTATTCTTTTCTATTTAAAAAATTGGATAACACAAGGGCCTTCATTTCATCTGATAAACCATTAAACTGTTCTTCTACATCTTCTGCAGACCCACTAAAACTTCCTTTCAATAACTCATTAATATCATCATCTTCTGCCCAATCTTTGCTTCTCATTCTAAAAGGATTATTTGTTTGTGGTTGGGTTTCTTTAGGATCTGTAATGTATTTATTGAAAAAATCTTCAAATTTATCTAAATATGGATTTTCATCATTATCTTCTTCTTTATCTATACTTTCTTCACTATCCTTGTCTTCATCGAATAACCCGCCTAGATCAAAATTTTCATAATCTATTTTAGTATCCGGATCTTCTTTTTTATTATCAATATCTTTGTTCTCAATTTCTTCTGCATCTTTGCTAAATTTGGTAAAGTTAACATTGTTTTTTTTATCTTTTGATTTAATATTTTGATTAATTCTATTTAAAGCAAATTTTGCTTTTAAAGAAGGATAAAATATATAGAATAATAAAGATACAACTAAAATTGAACTTGCAACTATTATCCAAATCATATTCCCCTCCTTTATAAAATCAGGCGACCTTGCGGTCGCCCTCTTAAATTAATTAATCTCGACTCCCGCTGTTTTTCTTTTTATCTACTCCAGCGATTGAATTCCTCATCGCGGTGTCCGAATTTAAATTTTGAAGTTTATAATAATCCATTACTCCAAATTGCCCACTTTTAATAGCAGTCGCAATAGCTTTTGGAACTTCTGCTTCTGCAGCAAGAACCATTGCTTTCATCTCTTGTGTTTTTGCTTTCATTTCTTGTTCAATAGCATTTGCCATTGCTCTTCTCTCTTCAGCGTTAGCTTGAGAAATCAACTTTCTAGCTTCTGCGTCATCGATTCTCAATTTAGCACCAATGTTTGTCCCAACATCAATGTCTGCCATTTCTATTGAAAGAATTTCATATGCTGTTCCAACATCAAGTCCTTTATTTAAAACCTGCTTTGAAATAATGTCTGGATTTTCTAAAACATCTGTATGAGTTAAAGCAGAACCAACCGTTGTAACAATTCCCTCGCCAACACGAGCTAAAATTGTTTCTTCTCCCGCTCCTCTAACTAATCTTGAAATATTTGAACGAAGAGTAATTTTTGCTTTAACTTTCAATTCAATACCATTTTTTGCGACAGCAGAAATCCATTGTGTTTCTATAATCTCTGGTGTAACACACCCTCTAACCGCTTTAGCAACATCACGACCGGCAAGATCAATAGCCTTAGCCTCCTCAACAGTTAATGGTATTTTTGCACTATGTGCAGAAATCAAAGCAACTATAATTTTATCTATATCTCCACCTGCCATATAGTGAGTTTCAAGATCAACTATCTCAATTTTTAATCCAGCTTTTTTCGCTTGAATATATGCTGTTATAATTGGTCCAACTTTAACCTTTCTCATCTTCATACCAATTAATCTAGCCATTGAAACGTGTGAGCCCGAAACAAGCGCTACAAACCATGTTCTCATAGGCACTAGAGAAACAATTACCATAAAAATAATTGCAATAATACCTAAAGCAACAAATAAGATAATCATCTCTGTTGAAATCGCTCCTAATAAATTTAATCCCATATTATACCTCCACCTTTTCTATTTTTATTTTATTTCCCTCAACAACGACTACCTTGACAATATCATCTTTATCAACAGGCTCTCCAGCCGTTATTCCTTCATAAACTTTATCATCAATCATAAACTTTCCACTTGGTCTTAATGGAGTGATTGCAACTCCTCTTTGTCCGATAAGATTACTCAATATATTTTTTTCATCAACTGGAACAGTTGTCCTTGTTTCTATAAATGCTGTTCTTGATAATACGCCGTATCTTGCTGATCTCAAAAAAATAAAGAAAACCAACAAAACTGCTAATATGCTTAAAGAAATTAAGAATAACACTTGTGCAGCCGATCCATAAAGAACCCCTTGTGCAACAATTGCTCCTATTAAACACGCAAATCCTGAGATCCCAAAAATCCCAAAACCTGGGACATAACTTTCAACTACTAATAAAACTACACCTAAGATCAGTGGAATATATATGTACCATTGCATTGTATTAAACATTATGATGATTTCTTCCCACATACAACCTCCTATTTTATGATGATATTATATCACATATTTACAAGAAAGTGAATATTTAAACAAAAAATTTTTAATAATTCTTTAAAACAAAAAAAAGGAGGAGAGAGTAATAAAACTCTCTCCATAATTTTTGGAAACAATAATTGGGGGTTGCTTCCAAAAGTATATTAACACACAATATCTAGTAAGTCAATAGTGAAAAAAAATTTTTATTAAACTAACCTAACGTTCTTTTAAAATAAAACAAGTATTGCTGTATATATCCTGATAACTCTCCAAATTCTTCTTCCAAGATATTTGAAATATTAGTCGCTATATTCTTCACATTCTCACACGTTAAATCATTATATATTTTACAAATCCAGGTATCTACTGGGAATACATCTTTTCTATCCAATCCAAAAAGAAGTATACAATCTGCAACTTTTCTACCTATCCCATTCAATTTTATAAGGTCATCTCTTAAATCTTTTGAATCTTGAAAAGGCATTTCATCTAAATCTAAATTTTTTATATCTTTAAAAAACTTTACTAAATAATTCGCTCTATACCCTGCACCTATTGATTTAAAATATTTTTCATCTTTATTTAAAAATGCTTCTTGTTCTGGAAAGGAATAGAATTTTTCATCTTTCAATATTTCTTTTAATCCCTTGTTTTTAATTTTAGATAAGTCCAATTTTATCTCATTTCCTAACTCTTCTCTTAATCTATCTAACGAACTTTTAATTCTCTTAATGTTATTGTTCTGAGAAAAAATAAAGGATATTATAATCTCAAAAAAATCTTGGTTAAGAATTCTTATTCCGTAACCAAATTCCATAGCTTTTTTTATAACGTTTTTATCTAATTTAAAATCTTTTCTCTTTATTAAACTTAAAATTCCCTCTTTAATTTCTTGATAGTCCGTTTCCAAATCAAAAAGTTCTGCCGCATCTTCTATATTTTCTTCTCCACCTATCTGTTGAATTATATAAATCTCTTCTTTTTCTTCTTTTTCTTCTTTTTTTTCTTTCTCTTCTTTATAAATTAAATAAACACTATTTTTAGGATAAAAGATATAGCAATTTTTATTAATTTTCTTATAAGAAAAAACCTGACCACATTCAAAAATATGTTCAGGATTAAATTCCTCTAAGGAATTTACTTCAATGTTATCTTTTTTAATTTTATATTGCATAAACTAACTTATTATATAGTATTTATATATTTAATTCCTACTAATTCTTTTACCCTATAAAAAATCATCGAATTTCATTTATTTCCTTTTTTTATCTAACTTATTCTAATACATATATATTTTATTTATCAAACAAAGGGTACATAAAAAAAGCCATTTTAAATGGCTTCTTCTTTATTCTGCTATTTCAACTATGTTTACTACTTTTTTTGCTCCGCTATTTGCAAATTGAACTTTGCCATCTTTAAGCGCAAAAATTGTAAAGTCTTTACCCTTTCCAGCATTAATTCCTGGATAAACCTTAGTTCCTACTTGACGAACAATGATTGATCCTGCTTTAACTATTTTGCCATCAGAAGCTTTGATTCCTAATCTTTTAGAATTACTATCTCTTCCGTTCTTAGTAGAACCGCCACCCTTTTTATGAGCAAAAAGTTGAATATTAATTAATTTCATCTTTAACCTCCATATTTACATATTTTTTATAATCTTTTGCTACATCTTCTAGCGAAATTTTCAAAGTGTTTAAAATATCTTGTGCCTTTAAAATATCGCCTGATGTGGATATTTTACAAATCAAATATCCTTTTTTTTCATCTTTTCTAATATTCGCTCTTAATTTCAAAACATTTTCAAGTCCAACAACTGCCATTTGTGTCATACTAGACACAGCCGCACAAACGATGTCACTTCCTCTTTCCGCATATTCACTATGCCCGCTTATTTCAAATCCTATTAAGAACTCTTTATTTTTAAAAAATGTTATTTTTATCATATTACTTAATACTTACAATCTTTATTTTTGTAAATGGTTGTCTGTGTCCTTGTTTTTTACGTACATTTTTCTTAGCTTTGTACTTATAAACAACAATTTTATTACCTTTGCCATGTGCAACAATTTCTGCTTCACATTCTGCATCAGTTA
>JAQVQJ010000070.1:0-4637 GCA_028701635.1 Clostridia bacterium
TATTTCTTCATAATGCCATTGTCCAGAAGTATCACAAATACATCTATCATTAACATTTTTTCTACCAAAATGTGGCTTATTACAAAGGTTACATATTGGAACTAATATTTTACTCATATAATTTACATTTAATTTACCAATAGTTTAATTATTTGCTAAGGGCAGGCGGGTAGAGTTTTCAAGTAATGAACTTTACTTCCTTTGTTAGTAGCCTTTTCTCTCGTCAGATACTTCGGCATTTTACGCTTGGGTTTTGTCTTGATTTTACTCGCTACCAAGCAACTACTACAATCCACACCCCCTCAACAAACAATTTACCAATAGTGAAACTTATTTATAAGATATACCTTTTTCCATTAATAATTTACCCCAATAAGTTTCCATAGCCTTTAAACAATGTTTGCAAGACACCTCCTCTTTTTTATCAGCAACATTATAACCATCGTCTTCGTAATTTAGCATTCTTCCACATAAGGTTGTTGTTTGAAGACCACCATATTCATTTGGAATAACTAACGAATAGTGTAAAACTTTATTTTTCATATATTTAATTAATTTTTACCAATAGTGAAAGAAAGATGAGGCTGGAAGGCTTTTGTATCTTATCTAATTTTGTTACATTCCACCTTTTTATTTTACTAGCTAAACCACACATCTCTCTCTCGCTATTAGCCACCACTTAGTGATGGCATTAATTACCAAACTAAAAAATCTAAATCAATACTTTCTGGTTCAGGAAAAGTTATTTCTAAAAACATTCCACCCCATCTGATTATTTTTTCAATGTATTCTGTAAATTCAGCGGTTGTTAAAAGGGCAGTTGATTTTCTTGAAACTAATTTGCCAGATTTACCAGTCGTTCCTAGCCACTTAAATGAGAAATGGTTGTGTAAGTCCTCAATGTCTTCACCAGTGGCTTCTGCTATAAGTTTTAATACAACGCCCCAGTAGTATCGGTTTTGCCTTTGGCTTCTAATTTTCTTAGGCTTTCTAACTATAACTTCAACATCGTTTTCGTTCAATTGAAAAAGCCAATTCTCATACTTTTCCCTGTCTTCAAAAATAACTTGACAATCTTTTATTTTAGCTTTGTGTATTGGAACTATCATATTATTTTAAGCCAGCTAAATAGTTTTCTTTCCAGCGTTCAGCGGTTCGTTCTTTTTTCATTTGCTTAACATCGTTAAACTTTTCCTTTCCAATTTCCCTGACGATTAATTGACGAACCCTTTCAGAACTCAATTTATACATTCTGGCAAGTTCAATTATTTTAAAATCGCCAGTTAAATAAAGTTCTATAATTTTGTCATTTCTAATTTTGTTCATATGTATTTATTCATTAAATCTTGTATATAATCTGGCATTTCATCGTAGTCTTTTTTGTATTTCTTTAACTCTTCTATAAGATATAATTTTTCAAGCTTCAAATCCAGTTTATGGCTTGTTTGCCCTGCTTTAATCATTAAACGCTTATCCCAATCTTCTGTTCTAACTGCTTTAAAGCCATCAATCTTTCCTAAAATCTTTTCTCTAAATAATGGGTCGCTATGGGCTGACTCTCTGCTAAAGCCTGCTGTATGATGTTTAGAGCAGAGAGCCATACCATTCGCTAAATCAAATCTTAAATGAGGATAAGCACCTTTGGAATAATAGTGATGGGCATCTAATTTAGACCAACGAAAGCCACAGGTTGGATATTCGCACTTAAAATTAGCCCTTATGTAAACTAGCATTCTCCAAAGCAATCGGCATTCTTCTTCAAGTTTATTCTTTTGGCTCTTTTGTTTTTTGAAAGCCTTTATTACAGCTTCCTTAGAATAATCCATACGATTAAAATGGAATATTTTCTACCTTAATTTCTTCATCTTGGTCTGGTTGGGAATAATCATCTTCTGGAGCAGGCTGGGAGTAATCATTTTTTGGAGATTGTTTTGCATAATTCCCCTCTTGTTTTCTTTGAAACAAGTTTAGTTTTAATGTTCTTTGATTAAATGATAATAGTTCTACAATACCGCTTTTTGAACCATCCTCTTTTGTAAAGATAGTGACTGTTCCAACATTATCCCAAAATGTTTTTACTTCTCCATTTTTCCCCTGCTCTTCACGAGGTTTTGACACATTGAACTTTTCAAATTGCATAGACATAATTTTATTGTTATTTATTAAAAACTTAATTTATTAACTATTTCATTGACTTCTTCCAATTCTTTTCTTTGATACTCAAGGTATTTTTCAATATCTTCTTTTAACTCTTCTCTTGTTATTTCAAATCTTTTGTATTGTAATTTTCCAATAAGGCTTGGGTCATACATTACTACGTGTAATTTTTCTAATTTATCATTAACAATAAAATATTGAAGATATTGGAAAGTATAATCTGAGTCAGGTTCATTATTTATTATAGCTTTGACTTGGCTTGCTGAATTTAGGCACTTTACTTCAATGGCTTCTTTTAAATCTTCGGTATAACCATCAGGCGAAATTGCTATACAAGGGTTGTCATCTCTTTCCCAAATAACTAATTCTTTATTGAAAGTTTTTCCTAATTCTTTTTCAGCTAACTCAACCGCTATTGGTTCAAGTTCGTGCCCACGCTCCATTTTATTTTCCCCATCAGGTCTAGGTATTGCAAGCCTTTCAGCGATTAACTCGTAAAAGCCAACTTTTTTATTAGTTCCCCTTAATACAACAATGTCCTTAAGGCGACTTCCAGTGATTTTTGTTTTTCTTGCTTCTTTCCAAGAAATTTCGTTGTCAAATTTTATTATTTTCATATTTTTATTTATTATATTTAATCCCTAAATTATTGGCGAATAAAAACAGAAATACTCCTAAAAATATTTTCCAACCTAGAAGAATGAAAGCAAAGAAAATAGCTATTAAGGAAATGAATAAAGCGAACATAATTTCTTTTTTCATATATTTAATTAATTAACTCTCCATCAATAGGAGTAAGTTTGTTTTTTAATTCTTCTTTGTAATCAACAACCTGTTTTTCCTGCTTAAGAGTTCCTGGCATAGAAGCCCAAACTTGACCTAATTCTTTAATATCTTTACAAGCGGTCATTTTATCTTTCCAGGCAGTTGTATTTTCTTCTTTCTTTTCTTCAATATCAATTATTTGCTTTGTTTCTCTTTCATATTCTTCTTCAACATATAATTGACTTAACTCTTCAGGGCAGGCTTTTCTTAAAGCGTGCATTTCAGCGACCTTTGCAATCATCGTTCTTGGGCGTTGTTTCCACTGGTTGTAGCCTGTTGAATACTCTTTAAAATAAACTAGGGCTGTATATTCTCCTATTGTATCTGCGACTTTTCTTTTGACTGTAATTTCACAGGTAAATGGATTTCCATCTTTATCATCAACATACTTTGGAGCCGAAACCCCAACAACACCGCTACGCATTCCTATCTTTCGGCAGTAGTCAATGGAACTTACAAGGCTATAACCTTGACCAAAGGGAATGGCATAAATGTTCTTTTCAAGAAAATCGTTGAAAGTGAACCCAGTCATCATACCTTCAAGCATTGCTCGTTTAGCGACCTCTGGCTTTAAGCCCTTAAATGTAATTTCTACAAGGCTTTTTGCAACAGCTGGTGTTGAAAGCTGTTTGTTTATTTCTTGCTGTATAACAGCAATATCTCTGCTTTTGTTTTCCATATTATTCTTTATTAATTTTTTCAGTTTGGTCTAAATTAAATAATCTTGCAAAACCAAGTGGGGCTGACTCTTCAACAACTTTTCCATCTTTGGTTTTTTTAGAATAACTTCCAAAGCCTTTGAAAACTGAAGCTGTTGAGTGTTCGCCTTTCTTTACTCTTAATCCCAAGTTCTTTGCTTGTAAAAATGTTAACCATTCGTTTGACTTGAAATTGTTGCCAGCTTTGGCATTTAAAAGTTCTTCTTGGTTTTTACCTTGGTATGCTTCTTTTGTAGAAGCGTTTATTTGTAATTCCATATGTTTATTTAACTAGCTCACTATGATTAGAAAAAATGGTTGCCGAATAGATAGGTATTACCTAATTTCACGGCTCAAGTTTAGTCTAATCTTTTGACTTCCTGCTGGCTTTCCCCCTAACCATTCTTTCTAATTATAATGAACTAGTATTTTTATTATTAACCCCTGCAAGGATTGCTAGGTGACATCTCTTGATGCCATATTTTTTGTAATAATTTTCTTTGCTTAAGGACTTTTTCATCGGTTGGGAGATACATACCCCTTTCATTAAACTTAGCCCTTAATCTTTTGACGTGGTCTTCCCTAATCTCTTTTTGTATCTCGGTTGTTGTCCACCAATTGTTTTCAAATTGCTTAATATGGGAATTGTGGAACTCGTATATAACTTTGAATGTTAGCATTGGGTCGCTGTTTCTAGTTTCAGGAAAGTTTTTTAAGCAATATTCTATTTTATCTATTAGCTTCATATTTTTATTATTCCAGTGGCAGACAGAATAGAAATCGTGTTAACTATTCTGCATTAATTCGGTTTGACCCTTTCAGCAATTAAATCATTGCTTTTAATTAACTTTCTGCCTACCACTGGACACGATTATTAAACATCAAACTCGTCTAAACCATTTTCTTCTAGCATTTCTTTCATATCATCTTCCATATCACTTTGGTATTCTGCTCTTA
>JAQVQJ010000070.1:4737-6765 GCA_028701635.1 Clostridia bacterium
GTAATTGTTTTTCATACGATTTTTAATTAGTGAATTATTTTTTCTCGTTTAACATTTCCACTAGTCCAATAATTCCTTCTAAAGTATCTTTTCTTAAAGCCTCTAACCTTTCCATTTGCTCCTTAATTCTTTCTAATTGTCTTTCTAATCCCATTTCACTTATTGCTAATAAATCTCCTTGAGCATTTTTACTATAATTTATTGTCCAGTCTTGTAATCTAAATAACTTTTCTTCTATTGCTTTTTTTAATGTTTCTTTGTTCATACTTTTGTTTTTTAGTTTATTAAATTTACGAGCCTACCTTAGTTATCCCCTTAACTAAATAACTAAGGTAGAACGAGAGTTAAGCTTTTAGTTGGCGTCTATATTTTAGAAAATTGAGGTTTTGGTTTGCCTAATGTTAAGGTTTAAGAGAAATTAATCTCTTTTAAACATTCCTGCCTAAGCCAATGAATTTGAGCTTTAACAAATTCGTTTTTTCAATATTCCTGTTATCCAGTGAAAATTGAAATAGAATGTTTTCTCCCAAAGTCAAGCTGGGGCAAAGACTTTAGGATATTTTTAAATTTGCTCGGTTGAAAATGGTATTGGTTATAAACCGCAACTTTTCTTTTCTCAACCTTACAATTTAATTATAGCGTATTTTTTTAAAAAAGGCAAGCCCTCTAAAACCCCTACAAACAAAGGGCAAAACAATTCGGTAAAAAAATAAAAAAATAAAAAATAAAAAAAGTTTTTTTTAAACGCCTATATTCCAAAACAAAATACTACCATCTAAATTGTTAAAGTTCTCAACCATCCATCGGTAAGCCTTGCGGTCATACCAAATAGAACTAGGGAAAGGGCAATCTATTTCTTCAGGCTCGTAATAACCCTTTTCCGATTTTATTATCTCAACATTGCTTGGCAAATCAATTCCGAGTAAATCGCTAATTCTTTTTCTTTGTCTTGATGGCGACATACCTGCACTTATCCCAATTATTCTTTTAACCTTTCCTGCCATAGCAATTGAAATACCTGCAAGCATCATTCCAGAGCCGACAGAAACAATTATATTATCTGGTATAAATGGAATTGTATTGCATTCTTCAATAACACCATCAACACTTTCTTCAACAACTAAACCCAAGGGCATCATCTCTAAACCATTTTCTTTGCAAATCTTTTTTGCCTGAGAATAAAGAACTGCTGTCCTTCCGCCTTTCATACCATAAATCTTGTGCCCAAGTTCTAAAACTTTTTTTTGCTGTTCTGGTGGCTCTTCATAAGAAATTAAATGCGGATAAAAATTAGTTATCTCTAAACCGCCAAGCTCATTTGCTATAGCTGAACAACCCAAACCGCTTTTTGAAACCCTTGTATCAAAAACTCCAATTTTTTTTAATCCTTGTTCTTTCAGTTTTGCAAGCCTTTTGTAAACACCCCTTAATTTAGCGAGAGCAGGGCAGGGCGGAAGACTTGACAAATCTTCTCTTTTTACAAAAATATCTCTACCTTGTATTTTATACTTTTCTATCGGAGTGTTGTTTTGTATTAACTTCATATCGTTTGTTTCTACCTAGTTATCTTAGCGACTGCAAGGCGAGGGATAGTTTTCTATAGCATACAACCTTTGGCGTGAGGACAACCCTTGCAAGAGCCTTCTGACTTCACATACTTATAAATAATATGACCATCTTCGTCTAAGCCATCTATTTCAAGATTTTTAAAGAATTGGGCAGGGTTGTTTGGGCTTGAAGGGTTATCCCATATTTGAGAAGCCTTGTCTAAGAATGTTTTGCCCTCGGAACGCAAATGACCTTCAGTGCTTCCTAAGTTCAACCAAGGTCCGATTTCTTCTTCTAAAAATGCTTTATCACTTTTAGCCATATTCTCAAAAATATCTTTATAATAAACTCTGCCATTTTCTCTAGCTTTAAATACAGCGTTTGAACTTTGTGCTTTCATCCTGTTTTCAAATCCAGGGTATTCGGCAGGAACTCCGCAACAAGTAGCACCATCACCATATTCTCTCATTGAGTTTTCAG
>JAQVQJ010000071.1 GCA_028701635.1 Clostridia bacterium
TTACACTCATAAAAAGTAACGAATAGAACCAAAGTCTAATTTGTTCTTTCATTTCTACTACGCAATCAATAGGGAAATTCTTTTCCCAAAATTTCTTATCTGTGAAATATTTTTTCGTACTAAAAGGTGTAATTCCAGCATCAAGCCAACAATCTCCAACTTCGGTAACTCTAGTTGCCGGATTTCCACATTTTTTACATCTTATTTTTATCTTATCAATATATGGTCTGTGAAGATGTGGAAGAGCATCCACCTCTTCAGCCGAAGATAATTCCTTCAATTCTTCTAATGAACCAACAACTACTAATTCTCCACATTTATCACAACGATAGAATGGAAGAGGCAATCCATAAAATCTCTTACGAGAAATATTCCAATCTCCCATATTATTTAACCAATCAAGCATTCTCTTTTTCAAAAATTCAGGTTGCCACTCAACAGTTTCAACAGCCTTTATTAATTCCGGTCTAATCTCTTCTGCTTTAATATACCATTCTTTTGTCAAACGGAAAATCAATGGTTTTTTGCAACGCCAACATATTGGATATCTATGTTTATATTTATGAATGTAAAAAAGTTTATTTCGTTTCTTTAATTCATCAAAAATTAAATCGGCAACATCATTCACTTCTTTTCCTGATAAAAATCCGAAATCTTTATAGAAAACACCATTTTCATCAACAGGGCAAACATTGTTTAACCCAAGTTTTTGTCCAAGCTCAAAATCTTCTGCTCCGCATCCTGGTGCAATGTGAACAGCGCCAGACCCTTCAAGTGCATCAACACTTTCCCAAGCAACTATTTTATGTTCAAATTGTTGTTCTATAAAATCCTCAAAACAAGTTTCATAAGTTTTCCCAACTAATTCACTTCCTTTAATCTCTTTAACAACTTCAACCAAATCACCTCTTAAAACTTTCAAGGCTTCTTTTCCAACTACTATTTTTCTATCACTTGATTTAACTTTACAAATTACATAATCCAACTCTGGATTGACTGCAATAGCAACGTTTGCAGAAAGTGTCCAAGGTGTTGTTGTCCAAACGAGCATATCCATATCTGCATTTTTAATTGGAAGTTTAAAAAAGACTGCCATATGTTCCATATCCATATAGCTATCTGCTAATTCATGTTCTGAAAGCGATGTCCCACAATGAGAACACCAAGGCATTGGTCTATATTTTTCAATCAACCACCCTTTTTCTTGGCATTTTTTTAAAAAATACCAGATTGTAGTGATATTTGTGTCTGAGTTTGTGAAGTATGAATCGTCCCAATTCATCCATTGTCCTAAACGAACAGACTGCTCCGAAATCTTTTTTGCAAATTTATCTACACGAGAAATACATTCTTCCGTAAAATTTCCAATTCCATATTTAATAATATCCCTTTTATCTTTTAATCCAAGATCTTTTTCAACTCCAACTTCAACCCAAAGTCCTTGAGCATCAAATCCGTTTTGATAATGAGCATCAAATCCATTTAATGCTTTATATCTTAACATTATATCTTTAAGTGCTCTGTTCCAAACATGATGTAATTTCATTTCATTATTTGCGGTAATTGGGCCATCTAAAAAAGCATAATGTTTTTTACTTCCATTATTTTTTTCTTTAACTTTTTCAAAAATACTATTTTCTTTCCAAAATTTTAATGTTTTTTCTTCGTTTTTTGCTAAATCCGGCATACCAACTTCTTTTTTCATTCTTTTCTCCTAGTTATTAATAAAAAATGCAAACTTATAGTCTGCATTTTAGCACAATCCACCACTTTTTGCAATTATTTTACTTCAATAAAATTATTTTTCAATTCCTTGATTTTGTTTTTTCTTTACTAATCTTCTTTCTTTAGCTGCTTGGCGTTTTGATTGTTTTCTATATTCCTCTCTGCCAATATTAAACTGTTTGTATGCTTCGTCCGTCATCATAAAAACGTCTGATTGTCTATCAACAACATCTTCAACTATATAATCATTATCTTCTTTTATCTTATCAGTAAATGCTTCTAGTTTTTCAATAAAAGTATCAAAAGCATCTTCAAATGATTTAAATTTTAATTTAGTTATAGAGTAAGGATACTTCCCTTTTCTATAAAAAAATCTTCCAGCTTGAGTTATTATATGCTCAATATCTTCACTGCTTTCTCCAAAAACTTTTATTGTTCCCTCGTCAATTCTAGAAATCATAGTATTCAATGCTTCTATCATTGAATCAATAGTTGTAAATACTACTCCGTTATTTGTTAATTTCATAAATTCCTCCAACTCTAATATTATAATACAATTTATATTTTTTTCAATAGATAATTTAAGATATGTCATTAATAAAATATTTTGGATCATTGCGCCAACCCTCTACTACTTTTACAAAAAGCTTTAACATAACTTTTTTACCAAGTAATTTCTCTGCATCAATTCTTGCACTCTCGCCAATTCTTTTTAAGTTTACACCACTTTTCCCAATTATAATGCCTTTATGAGAATCCCTTTCGCAAATTATATCAATGTCTATTTCCGCAAGCTTTTCAGATTCTTTAAAAGTAATAACTTTACACATAACACCGTGTGGAATTTCTTGATTTGTTAATCTTAAAACTTTTTCACGAACAATCTCCGCACATAAAAATGAAATGGATTTATCTGTAATCTCATCAACAGGAAAAGGCAAATTTTCAACTTCTGGTAATTTTTTTGCTATTTCTTTTTTTAATTCTTCTAGGTTTTTACCTTTTTCTGCCGAAATCGGAACAATTTCGCAATCTTTTAAATTATTAAGTTTTGTTAACTCAATTATAAATTTAGCCATATCTGCAAGATCAATTTTATTAACCCCAACTATAACTGGTATTCCTTTTTCGCTCATATTTTTAACATACTCGACTTCTTCAATCTGTATCTTTTTTGAGCCATCTATTAAATAAACAACTACATCTGCCCCTTCGCTAGCTTCTCTTATGTTCTTATTCATTTGTTTATCAAGATGATTTTTACTTTTGTGTATGCCGGGAGTGTCTATAAAAATAAATTGGTTATCTTTCTCAGTTAAAATACCTAAAATATTATCTCTCGTCGTTTGTTGTTTATGCGATACAATATTGATTTTTTGCCCAATTAATTTATTTATTAATGTGCTTTTACCAACATTAGTATTTCCTATAATCGTTATATATCCAGCTTTCATCTTTTCACCTTAAACTTTTTTAAAATACTTTCTGCCTTTTCATTCATTTTCTTTTCATCGCCTTTTTCAATATGATCATAGCCAAGAAGATGTAAAAAGCCATGTAAAGCTAAAAAGCATATTTCCCTAGTTATTCCGTGTTTAAAACTTTTCGATTGTTCCCTTGCTATTTTTTTGCAAATTACTATATCCCCAAGCATATTATAATTTTGCATGCTCTCATTTTTAAAATCTATCATAGGAAATGAAAGAACATCAGTTGACTTGTCGTTATTTCTATACTGCTTATTTAAAGCTTTTATCTCATTTTCTTTTAAATATTTAATGTCAACTTCAAAGTAGAAGTCTTTTTTTACTCTGTCTGTTTTTCTTAATTTATCTTTTAAAGCAAATAAAAAAATTTTAGAAATTTTATTTCTTAAAAATGGATTTCTTAAATTATTAAAATAGATTTTTAAATTAATCACATTTTCAGTATAGCAAAGTTTCAATCTATTTTCAACTTTTCTAATTATGATTTTAACTATGGAGTTGAAATAGCGAAGTTCAGGCCAACAGCTGGCGAAAAATTGACGAAAGGAGCGTACATAATCGTACGTGACTGAGGCGATTTGTCGCACGCAGTCTGCATCAACTCGCTATTTGCAACTCCCCTCAACTTATTTTGCGACTAACAACTATCACATAACTAACAGTGGTTTTTCCACACGCAGTTGTTATAATATAATTTTCAGACTTTATTTCTTCATTTTCTTTCATTCTCATTCTTGCTAAATTTTTTGCTTCGCTAATTTTTGTCGCTTCGACTTCGCTAAAATTTTGCTCAATAGTTTTATAAATCACTTCATAATAATTCACTATTTGATATTTTATTGGAATTAAAGTCTCAGTTAAATATGTTTCAACAATTTTTGTTTCATAATTTTCATAAGGAATATTAAAATCATTAGAAAAAATTTCTTTTTCTAAAAATTCAATTCTTCTTTCCGTTATTTTGTTTCCTGTTCTTTTAACAATATTTCGCATATCATAATGCACGCTCTCTCCTGACAACCAAACATCTGCATAAATGTTAGATTTTGGCTCAATTAAAATCTGTTGTCCAGAAGAATCAATTATATATGGTGCGACTAGTTCTTGTCCCGCCCTAATTATATCACCAACCTTAACAAGCAATGTTCCTTGTATATGTTCAATCCCTGTTATAATTCCGTCACTAGTCGCAACCAAGGCGGAGAATCCTTCATTTTGATTCTCATCATTCAAAAGCCTTTCCTTTATATTAACTATGATTGTTATTCCTTTTTTTATAACACTAACCATACTCACTTCATCAAAGTTATCAAAAACAATTCGCTCTATTTCATCGTTTGTCTTTTCATTTAAGGAATCAAGAATATTAACCCCATTTTGATTTAGTATTTCAATAATTTCGTGAGTGGAATGTGTCTCATTGCCAAATATTTCAATATTCCAAACATAATTCGAAGAAATAACATAAAAGCAAAAAACCAAAAAAAGTCCAATTAAAATACCAAAACGAGATAATAAAAATTTTTGAACTTTTAAAAGTCCATTATATTTTTTCTTTATAACTTTAATATTTTTACCTTCCAAAAATACTTCTACTTCATTTTCATATATAGGCGAAATCTCAATTTTAGCATTTTTTGAATTTTCTTTTTCTATGGACATAAATTTAATTTTTTTGTTACAAAGACCATTTAAACATCTTTCCAGATTATATCCAGAAGTAAATAGAGTAACGGAATTTCTAAAATTCAGCTTTTTAAATATATTCAATTTTTTAAAAAATTTAAAAATTTTCATTTCTTTATTCCTAAAATTATTTTATATTATGTCATTCTGAGCAAAGCGAAGAATCTTAGCTTCGAATAAATAGATTATTAATAAGTAATCCTTTGAAGTTGGATTCAGAATCACAAATTATGAAATACTCCATTTTTACTCGAAAAAATCACAAATTTAATCAACAACTATGCTTTTTATTTCTCCCGTAACACTAATGGTTGACGAGGACATGATTTTTAGTTTTAAATCCTTTCCATTAATCGTAATAATCTTATCTTTAACCTTAAGCCTAACCATCTCATTAGAAAGAGAAACAAGCCCTTTATGCCCTTCAACATAAACAGCTTTTCCATTCACATCAACAAGATTGTATCCTGCATCAAGAAATGGCATTTTTAACTCATTTTTTATCTCAGAAAAAAAATTAAACATGGCTAAGACCTCATAATAAGATATGCGAAAAAATCTTTTCATAGAAGATTAAAAACTTGAATAATTCAAGCTATTTTACAAATACTATTTTTAATTACAAAAGGAGTAAATTATGATAAAAGAAAGTTTTATATTTGGAGCAATGATAGGTGCCGCAGTTGGTGTTATGCTTTATAAATATAATAGTGAGGCAAAAAAGGCAATCGATAAAGGCGAAAAAATGATTAAAGAAAAAATGGAAGATTGCCAAAATAATATGAACAAAACAACAACAAAAAAACAGGGTTAACCTGTTTATAATTTGAAATATTAAGACCGAGAAATACATAATTGAAAAGATAAAAAATATAAATTAATTTATATTTTTTATTTATTCTTCATCGTTTTCTTCCTCTTCGTCATCATCTTTATTTTTAGATTTCTTATTTTTTCTCTTATAATAATTGTCTATTGCGGCTTTAATCGCTTCCTCCGCCAAAACTGAACAATGAATTTTATTTGTTGGTAAACCACCTAAAATTTCAATAATTTGACTGTTTTTAATTTTAAGTGCTTCTTCTATCGTTTTACCTTTAACTATTTCCGTTGCTACTGAAGTTGTTGTAATTGCAGCCGCACAACCGAATGTTTTGAATTTTGCATCTTCAATAATTCCATCATCGGAAATTTTAAGATACATTTTCATAATATCTCCACAAGCAGCGTTGCCAACAGTTCCTACACCGTTAGCACCTTTCAATGTTCCAACATTTTTTGGATTTTTAAATATTTCTAAAACTTTTGCGTTATACATCTTTTGCTCCTCTCTTACCTTTTTCCTTTCTACCTGCCCTTGATCTTGGAGAAATCTTTCTTAATTTTTCTACCACTTCGGCTAATTTTTCTACGGTATAATCTATGTCGCTTTTAGTAGTAGAACGAGCAAACGAAAATCTCAGTGAGCCATTTGCAGTTTCATCTGGAATCCCCATTGCATGCAATACATGAGATGGCTCCAGCGTTCCCGCCGTGCATGCCGAACCGGTTGAAGATGCTATTCCTGAAAAATCTAGCATTAACAAGATAGCTTCTCCTTCAATCAATTCAAAGGATATGTTTACTATGTTTTCCACTCTTTGATGTGAATGTCCATTAATTATAACGAAGGGTATTTTTTCGGTAACTTGTTTAACGAAATATTCTCTAATACTTTTCATTTTTTGAATAAATAATGGCAAATCCCTGGCAGTAATTTCTACTGCTTTTCCAAAACCAACAATAGCAGGGGTATTTGTTGTTCCACCTCTTCTATTTCTTTCTTGGTGTCCACCATCAATTAAGTTGTCAATTCTTATG
>JAQVQJ010000072.1 GCA_028701635.1 Clostridia bacterium
TACCCATAGGTAACTGCGTAACATTGTAACATAAAAAAGAGAGAATCTTATTTCTCTCCTTAAATTAAATTTAACACTAAATAATAAAGTTATTTTGTTAACTTTCTTTCTGCGTTTTTGTTCTGTTCGTTTTGAGATAACTGGTCAATTACTTGAAATAATTGTTTCTTTGTTGGTTTGTCAAAATTTCCGTTTGTTTCTTGTAAATATTCTGCTATTGTATTAACTTTGCTCAATTTATCAGACACTAAGGGAGTAAGAATATCTTTTGACCAACTTCTTATAAATTGATTATCATCTTCAAACAATTCTATTATTGATTTTAGCCCTTTATCGCTTGGAGTATAATGACCCCTTAATTCCTTTGTTAATTTACTTGCTTCAACTAAAACTTCAATTCCTCCATTTTTGTCATAAGCTTTTTTTGTCTTTGCCACTATACCTTCACGTAATGATTGGTTTACAAAAGATAATATTTCTTCTTCTTTTAATCCCCAAACATCTAATTTTGTTCCATCTTTTTTTACAACATAACAAGGACAAACAATTTCTCCATGCCCTTTTACCATTCTTGCATAAGCATTATTTTGGCTTCGTTCTTCATCAATTTCTTGTTGTGTTTTTTGATAAACTTTTAACATTTTCCCCTCCACTTTTTTAATTAATTTAATTATACCCCCCCGCAAAAAGTCAAGAGTTTTTTTGAAAAATTTTTATAATACCATTACAAATATATTAAAAGGAGTAAAAATGCCAAAATCTACAATGGTTAGGCGTTGGTTATTAACAATAAACAACGAAACACGCTCTGATGAAGAACTTAAAAGATATATTGAAAATTTAGAACATTTTAAATATTGTATGTTTCAGCGTGAAAAAGGCTCAGAAACAGGAACGGAACATATACAAGCCTTTATTATCTTTTCTATTGGTAAACGACTGGAAACAGTTAAAAACTATTTCCCACGAGCACACTTAGAACAAGTTAATTGTCGCAATTAATTTTGTTTAATATTTTAAACTAAATTTATTCAAATTTAAAAAGGCTATTGACTTTTATTTTTTTTATGGTATATTTTTATTATAAAAAGGATAAATATATGAAAATAATAGAATTTTTTAAAGATTTAGTTTTTCCCCCAAGGTTGTCAGATGAGCGTTTTGATACAGGTCACTATGTTGTAATTAGATATAAGGAAATGGAACCACAGACTTGGATTGTCAACGGTAATAAATGCCCAGCGAATACGCAAGAAGAAAGGGATACCTTCAATAAAAACCGTAAGTTTATGCAGGGTGTTACTAGAGAAGGTTTTTCAATAATAATGTCAGATTACATATATTATTTAAAACAAAATGTTGAAATAATACACAAAGGTAAACTTACAAAAGAAGAAATTGCTTTCAACGCGGAAGTTGATAAAAGATTAACAGTTAAAAATACTGGAATTAATAAAAAATTAACCATTGAAAATGCTGAACAACAATTATAAAAATAAAGACAGGAGCAATCCTGTTTTTTTAAGCTAAACTTATTATTTCAATTTTTTCATATTTTCGATACCTTTTCTTACTCCACCAAGCAATCAATACTCAATTCATTTGACAATATTTGTTAATAAATATATAAATAATCAAAGGAAAAATTATGAGTAGAATTGTTATCATTAGTGGCGGGACAAGTGGAATGGGAAAAAAGGTCGCAGAAAGATTGAGGAAAGATGGCGACATTGTACTTGCTTTTGGAAGAAATCCAGATTTAAAAAATTTAAATGAATTTTCAGTTGATGTTACAAAAGAACTAGAAGTAGAAAGTTTTTTTGAAGAAATAAAAAATAAATATGGAAAAATTGATATTCTTATCAATTCTGCTGGTTATGGTATTTCCGGAGCAGCAGAAATTGCCAAATTTGATGAAGTGAAGAATCTTTTTAATGTTAATTATTTTGGCACTTTAAAATGCTGTCAATGTGCTCTACCGCTAATGAACGAAGGGGCAAAAATTATAGATATTAGTTCTTGTTGCGCCATATTTGCAATGCCTTTCCGTATTCACTATTGTGCAAGCAAGGCAGCAGTTTCCATGTTATCATATGGGTTAAGAATGGAACTATGCGATGCAGAGATTGATGTAACGGTTATCAATCCAGGAGATGTGAAAACAAACTTCATAAAATCTCGAATTAAAAATCTCGAAACTAACAAAAAGTATGGAGATAAAGTTGCAAACGCACAAGAGTTAGTAGAGAAAAATAATAGCAAAAGAATGTCAGTGGAATATGCTGCTGAAAAGATTTATAAAATAGTCAATAAAAAGAAAATGAAAGCGATGTATATCATAGGCAGAAAATATAAATTTTTTAATTTTCTACTTCATCTCTTTCCAATTAATTTCTTTCTAAAAATCTCAAACAAAATCTTCGGCGGGAGACATTAGCCTCTTTCTTCTAATAAAAAATGAGATTTAAAACATTTATATTCTCCTGTCATTTCGACCGAAGTAGAGAAATCTCTTTCTTTTTTCTCCTGTCATTTCGACCGAAGTGGAGAAATCTCTTTCTTATTGTCATTCTGAGCAAAGCGAGGAATCTGTACCAGCTGAAAAGATTCCTCGGTCACTTCGTCTCCCTCAGAATGACAAGGATTTAGTAGTTGTAAAACTTTTATGTAATTCTTAAATTTAAAGAATTAATAGTTATAAAAACTTCTATTCTTAAATTTTAAAAAGCATTGATTTTCTATAAATAATTTTTAATCAAGCGGTGTAATTTTTAGTCTTACACCAACCTGTTTAACTAAGTAAAATCCGGCAAAGGTGTTGAATTTTCTTCTAGTTAAAATGGAGCGGGCTCTTTCTATATCATCTGGATTAAATCTCACAGAAATCCCGCATGATACATTAATTTGTCGAGGCGTGGAAATAATCATAACCCTTACGCCATAAGATTTAAGTAAGCTAGCAAAAGTTGTTGTTTCTGTCCTTGCCCTGAATACTGCTAATCCAAATTCCATTTTTCACCCCTATTAACAATTTTTCTTCCTATATCACTATATTGAATAGATATAAAAAATGTTATATAAGAGAAGGAAAAAATGATTTATTTAGATAATAGTGCAACAACGAGAAAAAAACCTCAAATTGTAATTGATGCTGTTGTTAAAGGATTAACCATACTTTCTGCAAATCCCGGCAGAAGTGGACATATCGCAAGTTTAAAGTTAGCTTTGGCGATAGGAGAAATTAGAGAGAAAATAAAAGATTTTATTGGTGCTCCGCAACCTGAAAATATAATTTTTACCCAAAATTGCACTGATTCTCTAAATCTTGCAATTTTAGGCTCTGCGAGGAAGGGAGGACATGTTATTACAACCGCTTTCGAACACAATTCAACTTTAAGACCTCTCTTTGAATTGCAAAAAAAAGGAATCATTGAATTAACAGTTGTTAAACCTAAAAATACTTTTGAAATCACTCGCGAAGATATTGAGCCCTACATCAAAGAAAACACGTATTTGGTAACAACTATTCACGTTTCAAATGTTGATGGAGCAAAATCCAATATAAATGAGATTGGAAAGTTATGCAAAGATAGAGGATTACTCTACCTTGTAGATGCCGCCCAATCTGCTGGCCACGAATGTATAAATATGCAAAAACAAAACATCAGTCTACTCGCCCTTGCTGGACATAAAGGACTGCTTGGACCTCAAGGAATTGGAGTTCTTGCCATTGGCGAAGATGTAAGATTGAATCCTATTAGATATGGCGGAACAGGAACTGAATCAATAAGGACATATCAGCCTAGCGAAATGCCAGAATGTTTTGAGAGCGGAACTATAGCTGGTGCAAATATATTGGGTCTAGGTGCTGGCGTAGATTTTGTTATAAAAAACGAAAACAATATAAAAGAAAAAACAGAAAAATTGACAGTAAAATTAATACAAGAACTTAAAAAAATAAAGGGAATAAAAGTATATACCGATATTAGAAATCTCAATGGGGTTGTGGGCTTTAATATTAGAAATATTGACTCAACCATTGTAAGCGAATACCTAAATGAAAAATATAAAATCTGTGTTAGAAGTGGGCTTCATTGCGCCCCATTAAAACATAGACACTGGAATACAATAGAACAAGGAATTATTAGAGTTTCATTATCATATTTTAATACCGAAGAAGATATAAATCAATTAATTTATGCGTTAAAAAAGTTTATTGAGATAATATAATCTTTGTATATTTATACAATTCTACTTTTATTTATTCATTTTATTTGAATTTCCAAAATCAACAAGAGCTTGGGATTCATAGGAAAATTTATTGCAATTTTTCTTTGCTTTTTCTTTTTTTGCAATATCTATTAATCTATTTAAAAAATCCTTAAAACTATACCCTTGTTCCTTAAAAAGATAGTAAGCGAGCGAACCCGGAATAGAGTTTAATTCATTGAGATAAATTTGATTTGTTTTTTTATCGACTAAAAAGTCAATTCTTACAACTCCACTACAATTAAAAACACGAAAAGTCTTTTCAGCTATTTTTTGAATTTTCTCTTCTATTTCCTTTGATAACTTTTGAGATTCTTCTTTAATTTTATTATTTTTTTTACTCTCTTCTTTATTTCTCTGTGTATACTTCTCATTAAAACTTAAAAATTCACTCCAAGATTTTGGGTACTCAATTTTTGATGCCGTTTGATACTCTGTGTTACCAAAAACAGCACAATTCACTTCAACATTATTTTCTATACCTTCTTCGGCTAATATTCTGCTATCATAATTTATCGCAATATCAATAGCCTGTTCTAATTCTTCTTTATTTTTGCATTTTGATATTCCAATACTGCTCCCTAAATTTGCGGGTTTAATAAAAATTGGATAAGCAAGTTTATCTTCTATCTTTTCAATTACTTCATTGAATTTTAAGAGAAAATCACTCCTATTAAAGAAATAATATTTTACAGTTTGAATCTCATTTGCAATAAATATATCTTTCATAATAATTTTATCCATACTTATTGCACTAGATGTAACGCCAGACGATGTATAAGGTATATTTGCCAATTCTAACACACCTTGCAATGTGCCGTCTTCGCCATTCATTCCATGACAACATAAAACAGCACAATCAACTTTTATATACGGTTTAAATTTTTCTTTTTTGGAGTTTTTAGAAATAAACAGAAAATTACTTCCAACTTTAAACATAACTTTTTTAATTTCTTTATCATTTAAATTAAAGTTAGCAAAAGTTTCGACTTTTCCTAATTTATCCCCCATAAACATTTCGCCATTTCTATAAATATAAATAGGAAAAACGTTATATTTTTCTCTATCTACATTAGCAAAAGCCTGCAATCCTGTAATTATCGAAATGTCATGTTCAGTACTTTTTCCACCAAAAACAACAACCACATTTTCTTTTATATTCTGCATAAAAAAAACCTCTGTAAATTTATATGCAGAGGTTTATTTTTTTGTTTAAATTTTATTCCATGCTTTCATAATCATCATCAACAACAAGAGTTATAACCGACACATCACCTTTTCTAATAGTTTCTATTCCTTCGTTTTCCTCTTGTCTTAGTTCTTCGGGTGACTTTTTTATAATGTCTCTAAAGGCTTCTTCTGCTTGTTTTTTTAAAGCATCAAAATTAAAAGTAAACTCATGTGTCCAAACTGATCTGTTTATCAATTTTTCAAGTTGTATATGAAAATCATCAAACTTCACTAATAATGTAGGTTCATTTAATTGATAATAAGCCATTGTAGCATCATTCTTTAGCCACCACTTATTATTTTCATATTTCTTAGCAACTGAAAGCATTTTATTCAAGGCTTCCTGATATTTTTCTTCTCCCCATTTTTCACGATTCTTAGAAATTAAACATTCAAAATATTTTTTATTATCCATAAAGTTTTCTCCTTACCTAATATTAATATTTTTTTTAATATAAGTCAATAGGCAATTTTTAAATAATCTATTTTGGTCTACAACCGCAATAATCTTGGCGGTATAATTCATGTTGTTTCGCTAGCTCTAATGAACGCAAATACCCATTGCCCTTTTTAAAATCCGAAGGCAAACATTTTACATTGTATTTATTCTCTAATTCAATTAATATCTCATTTACCCAACCCGCATTTTTATGTGGACTTATAGATAATGTTGTTGTGAAAAAATTAAAACCTTTTTCTTTTGCTGTTTGTGCAGTTTTTTCTAAACGAAAACGATAACACTCTTTACATCTTTCGCTTCCTTCAGGCATATCTTCTTTTCCCTTTATTGCACAAGCAAACTTTTTAGGTTCATAATCACTCTCGATAAATTGAATATTCCATTCTTTTAATAATCTTTTTTGTTCATTTTTACGTTTTTCATATTCTTCTTTTGGAAGTATGTTTGGATTATAATAAATAACAGAAATGTCAAAGTACGGCTTTAATCTTTCTATCACTGCGCTTGAACAAGGTGCGCAACAAGAATGTAGGAGTAAATTTTTCTTCTCTCCGTTTAATTCATTTATAACTTTTTTCATTTCACTATCATAATTAATTTTATCCATACAATGATTATAGCACAATCTTTATCTAGCAAGCGAGAAAAAACCTATTTGAAAAGATTTCTATTTTTTAGGAACTCTGTATTTTTTTCTCTTAGTCTTTGATATTTTCTAGATTTTATTATCTTTTTAAATACAAGGGTTATAAACAAAATTACAA
>JAQVQJ010000073.1 GCA_028701635.1 Clostridia bacterium
ATATTTAATATAAATATGTAGCAATCTAAAAATTTTACATTTTTAGATATTTATAAAAAGAGCTTTATTTTAAAACTAAGATTTGATTCTTAATTTCTATTTTTGATTTAAAACATCCCATCAATTCTCTTTTCTCTTCATTTGTACCACTTCTAAGTACATATTTAGCATAAGTCTTGAGATTTATTTCTTTATGTTTTTTATTTGAATTATTTAGTTCAAGTACTCCTTTATTAAAATTGTTTATTCTCTTCAACTCTTCTTCAAATTTAATTTTTAGCCCAACATCATTCATGTCTATCTTGTCTATTAATTTTATAAGTTGTTCCATAAGTTCTTCTTCTCTTAAATATTGATTTTTGCAATGCCTATCTTTTGACCTACCACACCCATAATAAATATATTTAGCTATTGTTCCATTTTTAAGTTTCTTGTATTTTTCTTCGGCTGATATTCCAGAACCGCACAACCCACAAGTCATTAACTTAGTAAAAGCAAATTCGTGACTTTCTCTAACTATCACATCTCTCTTTAATTGTTGGTTGGCTTTATCGAATAATTCTTTTGTTACGATTGGTTCATGTTTACCTTGATACCAATTATCTGATTTTCTAGGATATTCAAATTGTCCATAGTAAATATGATTTTGTATTATCCTAAATATACTTCCAAGTGCTAAGTCATGATTGCCTGGAGTTTTAAAGTTTAATTCAAATTTAAGCCAGTGATATATCTTTCTACCTGACCATTTCTCATATGCCATTTTTTCAAATATCTTTTTTATTATTGGAGCCCTATCAGGGTCTAATATTATCTGACACTTTAAATCCATTCTTTTTTGATTCATGTATCCAATTGGAGCAACTCCTGGCCATAACCCCATCTCTACTCTTGTTCGTAATCCTCTCTTAACATTGATACCTCTGTTGTCATTCTCTAGCTTTGCTTGCCCACAAAGAATCATTAACATAAATTTATCATTCGGTGAATTCATAAATCTTTGTCCGAAGGTTCTTATGTCTTGAAGTAAGTTTGCATCCATCAAATCTACTACTTGTCCCAAGTCTCCAGCATTTCTACTTATTCTATCTGGAGCCCAAGTTAGTATTCCATTAAATTTACCTTCTTTAATCTCACTAATAATTTCATTAAAAACTGGTCGTTGACCAGTTTCTTTTGCACTATGAGATTCTCGCTTCATACACACTATCTCTAGGTTTTCTCGCTCTGCTAATTGAAGCATCTCCTTTATCTGTGAATCTATTGAAAGAACCTGTCTTTCCTCTGATTCTGTTGATTTACGAGCATATAGGCAATATTTCACCTTTATGGGTGTTGTTACTTTGGTTAGCCCCCTTGTGGGCATTTGTGCTGATATTTGCATATACCCAATGAATAACGCATCGGGGTTAGGAAGTCTAGACTGTGGGAGTTGATAACTAAAGTGATATAATAAAATTATGGAACCCAAAAAAGTAATTTTAGATTCACTTTCTTACACCTCGATACCATTGTCATTAAAAATAAAAATCGGTGAAAATGAAAAAGAGATTGGTTCAGCTACTGGATTTTTATGGAAAAATAAAGATAAAAGATTTTTAGTCACAAATTGGCACGTTTTATCTGGGTTAGACCCTATGAATAAAAAGACTTCTTCTGACAGGCCAGATTTTGTTGAGTTTCCTATTTTGGAACAAAAAAGTCCATTTATTAAATGGAAAAGATTTAAGATTAATTTATATAAAGATGATGATAAAAAAATACCATGTTGGCTTATTCACAATACTTATGGTAGTAAAGTAGATGTTGCACTTCTCGAAATAAATATACCTAATAATCTAAATCCAGTTTATCTTAACGAATACCCTTTTGATAATTTTAAGGTAGAAATTTCTGATGATGTTTTTATATTAGGTTTTCCTTATAAAAACACTGGTGGTGGAAATTTTCCAATATGGAAAAGAGGTAGTATTGCAACAGAACCAGATATTGATCTTGATAATTTACCAAAAATGTTTGTAGATACTGCTAGTCGTGAAGGGATGTCAGGATCTCCGGTTGTATTTAAAAGGCAAGGGCTACATGGTCTTATCGATGGAGCACTAACAGATAATTCAATTATAGGACAAATATGTGGTTTTGTTGGTATATACTCTGGAAGAATCAAGGAGTCTGGAGATGCGGATAATCTTAAGGCACAATTGGGAATTGTTTGGAATAAATCTATTATTCAAGAAATTGTAGATGAGGGTAAATTTGATACAATCGAAAATTTAACTAATTAATATAAAGTTATTATACTTATAATAACTTAAGATATTAATTTCTAAAGAATTCACTATTGCTAACGCTGGCTGGTGTCTCAAGAATGACTTCTGGAATCATATCTGAAATATACTCCAATAACTTTTTTATAGAGGCACCATTTTTATCACATCTATCAGATAACATTTTTATTAATGTAGTTTTACCTTGCTCGTCTGCATTTGTGTATGGTGATGAGGTAGATGCTATTGCATCATAATAGTATTGTGCACCAGAAAGCCAAATTTCTGAAAGCCATGCTGGCATTTTCTCATATTGAAATTTGGACAAGCTTAAATCATCTGGTTTTTTAATTCTCGTATTAGATAATTCTGTTAAAATGCTTGTATCATTTTTTATTAATGCATTTTTTAATTTAACACTTTTTTCTTCCAATTCTTTTTGCCAATGTTCTAATTCAATTCTAACTTGTATTATCGATCCTTCTTTGGGAAGTAGTGTTAGTTGGCGATTTATTTTATCTTGCTCGATACTCTTCCTAGTTTCAAGAAGAGCTTTTTTAGTTAGGTTTGATTGATATATGGTAAAACCTAAAGCGACTAAAGTTGCAATTGAAGTTATTATTGTAATTATATCTAATATATTAATGCATCCCCACATAATAGTTTTATTATATTCTTATAATTTAAAATAACAAACTAACATATTTATAAATCAAGTCTTTAAAAATTAAACACTATTTAAATAATAGAGGTTAATAAATTTTTGTAAAAAAAGCAGAAATGTGAGATGATTTAAACATGAAAATCAAGGATTTACCCAAGATTGATATGCCTCGTGAGAAGCTGGAAAAATATGGACCAGAAAAACTTCTAGACCATGAACTTCTAGCGATTCTTTTAGGTTCAGGAATCAAAGGGTTAAATGTGCTTGAATTATCAAAAAAGATTCTAAAAACAATATCTGAAATTGGTATTGATAAAGTTAGTTTGCAAGATTTACTTAAAATTAAAGGATTGGGGAAAGCTAAAGCAAGTGAAATTATTGCTTGCTTTGAATTAGGAAGAAGGGTTTTGAAAGGCAAAAAGTCAGCTATTTTACTATCCCCTAAGGATGTATGGAATCGTATGGAAGATATTAAAGGGAGTAAAAAAGAACACTTTGTTGTTTTTTACTTAGATAGCAGGAATCAGGAAATACAAAGAGATATAATTTCTATCGGAACTCTTAATGAAAGTATCGTTCATCCTAGAGAAGTATTTGAGAATGCTATAAAAAATAATACTGCTTCAATTATTATTGCTCATAACCACCCATCAGGAGATTTAAAACCATCTCAAGCTGATATTGAAATAACTAAAAAGTTAATACATGCTGGTAAAATACTAGATATTAAAATTATCAGCCACGTAATTATCACGAATACTGATTATTGTGAATTAAAAATCAATGACTAAAATATACCAAACAAAAGAACAGGTTTTGGAGAAAGCAGAAACAATTTTACATAAATCTTTGCGTGAAGTTATTTCTAATCAGAATATCGAAATCATTGAAACACAAATTGGAGAATATGGTATGAAAAGAAAAGGGTTCTTGGGTGATTTAACTGAAAAATACTTTTTTGATATTAACCCTGGAAATATTAGCGAACCAGATTTTACAATTGCAGGGATTGAGCTTAAAACAACTCCGCTCAAAAATAGTAGTAATAAATTAGCATCAAAAGAAAGGCTAGTATTTTCAATGATTAATTACGATACCATAATAAATGAAACTTGGTTAAGAAGCTCTTTTCTTAAAAAGAATAAATCTGTACTATTAATGTTTTATTTATGGATGGAAAACCAAAGTATTCTTGATTATAAATTTAAATTTATTCATTTACTAAACCTACTTGAGGATATTTCAGCTGAGGATGTTTTTCAAATTCAAAAAGACTGGGAGTATATTGTCTCCAAAATAAAACGAGGAGAAGCTCATTTATTATCTGAAGGAGATACATACTATCTTGGTGCCTGTACTAAGGCTGCAAATAGTCGTGTTGTAAGAGACCAACCGATGAACCGTACACCAGCAAAACCTCGTGCATTTTCTTTTAAACAACAATATATAAATTACCTCATACAGACAAAATTACTTGGGGAAAATATTAGTACGGATTCAATCTTTAAAAGACAGAGACGAGTTGAGACTATTGAAAATGTAATAAAAGAAAAATTTACTCCTTTCATTGGAAAAACCGACCAAGAAATACTCACGACCCTTAATTCGAATTTGGGTAGAACTTCAAAAAGTTATAAAAGGTTAATAGTAAATAAAATCCTTGATGTAAATTCAAATAACATTGAAGAATTGGAAAAAGCCAATATTACACTAAAGGTAATTACTTTAGAATATACTGGTACACTTAAAGAATCTATGTCATTCCCCGCATTTGATTATAAAGATTTAGTAACTCAGGTTTGGAATGATGATGAAAATGAATCAATGGCTGACTTTCACCTACAACTTGAAACTAAAAAGTTTTTCTTTGTTATATTTCAGAAACAAAGAAATTCAGAAGAAATAATACTTAAAAAAATTATGTTCTGGAATTTTCCAATGCAAGATATATCGGAAGTAGAAAGAGTCTGGCAGAAAACAATTGATTGTATTAACGACGGAAGATATAATGAATTGCCAAAAATTACAGAAAACCCTGTTGCCCATGTCCGTCCTCATGGGAAAAATGCAACAGACACAATAGAAACACCACAAGGAACACAAGAAATGAAGCGATGTTTTTGGCTTAATGCTAAATATATACAACACGCTATTGAATAAAGATCAAGCTTGATCAATCTATTTTAATTTGTTAAAATAGACTAATGAAGAAAATTAGAGTTATTGAATTATTTGCTGGAGTCGGAGGATTTCGTCTTGGGCTTGATTCTGCTAGCAAAAAAGATAAAAAATATGAGACTGTTTGGAGTAGCCAGTGGGAGCCTGGAGCAACAATACAATATGCATCAGAAATATATATCCAAAGGTTTGGAGACAAAGGTCATTCTTGTCAGGATATACAAGAGGTTGTAGAAAAAGATTTTAAACAAATTCCTAATCATGATTTACTCGTTGGTGGTTTTCCTTGCCAAGATTATTCTGTTGCAAGAACAGCAAATCAAGCTAAGGGTATTTATGGGAAGAAAGGTGTTTTATGGTGGTCTATTTATAATATTTTAAATAAAAAAGGTAAAGATGCTCCTAGTTTTTTAATGCTCGAAAATGTCGACCGTCTTTTAAAATCTCCATCAGCACAAAGAGGCAGAGATTTTGCTGTAATGCTAGGGTCATTAGCAGATTTAGGATATGTTGTTGAATGGCGAGTTATTAATGCAGCAGATTATGGTTTCCCTCAAAGAAGAAGAAGAGTTTTTATTATGGGATATAAAAAAGGAACTAAACCTTATAATCTTATAACAAAAGAAAAAGATATTAAAAATTGGATTTATAAAGATGGAGTTATCGCCAAAGCTTTCCCTGTTAAAAAAGATAACACCCTATTAGAAGAATTTAAAATTGAAGGTAGTTTAGAAAAAATATCTGAAAATTTTTCATCAGATAAACCATCAAAAAGTCCTTTTGAAATTTCTGGAGTAATGATTAATAGAAAAGTTTACACAATAAAAACAACTCCTAATTATAAAGGTAAAGTAACTTTACTTGGAGATTTAATTATTCAAGATGAAAATAAAATACCAAAAGAGTTTTTTATAAAAGATTCTGATAAAAAAAGATGGGAATATTTAAAAGGAGGTAAAAAAGAAGAAAGAAAATCAAAAGATGGTTTTGAATATAGTTATTCCGAAGGTCCTATGGCTTTTCCTGATTCGTTAAATAAGCCATCAAGAACAATCGTAACTGGTGAAGGAGGAAGTTCTCCTTCTAGGTTTAAACATGTTATAAAAACTAAATCGGGTAATTGGCGCAGGCTGACGCCTCTTGAATTAGAAAGATTAAACATGTTCCCAAATGACCACACAAAGATGATGCTAAATGGGAAAATTACTCCTGATGTTAAAAGAGCCTTTATTATGGGTAATGCTCTTGTTGTTGGAGTAATAGAAAGATTAGGTAAATCTTTACTTAATTTTAATTAATCTATCTGTTGATAACTAAGCTACACAAATATTTAAATGTAAGCTAGTATGGCATGACCTTAAAAAATAAGGTATAATTTCGTTACAACTTAATAAGAGTAGCCTAAACTCCTTACGGAGCATGGTGAAGAAATCTGCAACAGTATAAAGAACCTATCATTAGGGTTACTGTTGCAGTCGTATCTGGAAACGGATACGGAGAGCCTTGGCTCTCACCTAGTGGTAGGCTTTTTGTTTACCTACCACATAATTATTTTTAATCTCTCTAAAATTATGTCTAAAATA
>JAQVQJ010000005.1 GCA_028701635.1 Clostridia bacterium
TTGTCGGTAAAGCCCAGCTTTACCTTAAATACTGTTGAGAAAAAATTATATGTGTGTATTTATATTTGGCGGCATTTCTGAATTTTGTATTCTGCCGCCATTCTGAATCTTTGAATAAATAATTATTATTCAGTAGGGCGACGCTGGCTGTTTTGTATTTGTCGCCCGTAGTAGTATTTTGAGTTTGTATTCTGATTGAGTTATAATTCTGTATTTTATCAGAATGAATCTCAATTATTGTTTTCTCAGCCCGTAGCGTAGCGTAGGGATGTGGAAAACACTTTGTAATGCTACTATCCTTTGTACTACTATCCTTTGTATTACTATACTTTGTATTGCTGGTATCACTTTTTCACTTTTGAAGACATCACTTTTTCACTTTTGAAGACATCACTTTTTCACTAATTTGCATACCATAGCATCACTTTTTCACTAATTTTTTGAATTGTATCTTTCATTTTTTTATTACTTGTTAAAGGAATTGCTTATTATCAAGTTGTTTAAAATAGCTTAACAAGACAATTTACTTATTTTTAACAAGATTGTTTGTTACTTATTAAACTTATTACTTGGGGTTCATTGTGCTCTAATCACGAGTGTTTTGTTGTATTTGGTTCTACCAAGTGGTAGAAAGGAATGAGCTACTTCCAAAAAAACTTTGTTTTTGGAATAGATTATTCTGTAATTTACTACCAAGCATTTTTAACTTGAAAATAGTGCTTGTTACTTGTTAATGTATATATATAATAAGCACTTTTTAACAAGCACTTTATATCTCGTCATTCTCTTCTTTGCTTGAAAACAATTCAAAAATTTGAGCACTTTTGGTTTTGTTTTCAGAATTATCAATTTCAGATTGAGTTCTTGTTCTTTTAACCAATTTTTTACTGCTAACTAAAAGATTTAATGTTTTTCTTAAATTTGAAATTCCAAATTCTGTATTTTTCTCAATTTCTTCAAAAAGATATATTTTATCAGGTTTGATGAAATTCATTATCCAATTTTCTATTCGTTTTGTAATAGGAGCGTCTAAATCACCATTAACAAGAGTAAAATCCGTAGTATCTGTAACATTGTCATATTTAATATCAATGCTCAATTTACCAACTTTATTCAAATTCCTTGATTTATGTTGTTCAAGAACTATATTTTTTTCAATATATCTATTAGAATCTTCAGAAATTTTTGTATTTGATATAAAAGAGAAATGGGAAGCACAATTATCTATAATCGCACTCGCACCTCTTGCGTCGTCTTTGCTTGCTTTTTTACCTCTAAATTGTCCTTCTTTTCTATTGTGATGTATCAATAACACTGTTATTCCAGATTCTGCTAATTTTAAAAATTCATTCATAACAGAGGTCATATCTCCATTGTCATTTTCATTCTTGCAATGAACTTTAGATAAAGTATCAAAAACTACCAATTCGATTTCATTTTCGTCAATATAATGTTTTAATTTGTTTAAATCAGTAACATTAAGAATATCAAATCCCTTTTTAGGCAAATATACTAAATTATCATTTTTAGTTCTAACAATAGACCGCACTCTTTGACCCATATCATATTTATTCATTTCAAAATCAATATACAAAGTTTTAGTTTTTTCTGTTTTATATTTTTCCAGAAAAAGAGTTCCTCTTGAAATAGTATCAGCTAATTTTAAAGCGAAAACTGATTTGCCTCCCCCACTTTCTCCTGTTAATACGTTTACTGCCTTTTTTACTACATAACCATCAAGTAAATAAGGGGTACTTTCTAATTTTTCTTGCATAATTTTTTCTATGGATAATGGCTTAAAATCTGTTTCAAGTTCTGTTTTTTTCATTTTACAAACAGATTGAAATACTTTCTCAACTTCTTCAGAATCAAGAATAGGATTAAAACTTGTATTTTTTTCGAGTATTTTTTTCAAACCAATAGTTTCCCAATACTCATAAGGTAATTTAGACAACAATTCACCTGCGTAAGAAGTAAGAGAAATATTTCTATTTTGAGTTATTTCATTAACATTTTCCATAGTTTCATAAATTATTGTATTATCTAAAGATGTATTTGTTTTTTCAGTTTTAACCATAGTTATTAAAAATTGGGGCAATTCCGCTATCTCATATTGATAATTTGGATTTTCAGTATCTAAAGTTGGATATAAAACAGTTTGAGATTTTTCTCCTCTAAAATCTACACAATATTCAATACCAGTTTTGGTAGGCAAACTATATTGATATTTATAATAATAATGTTTACCTCCGTTTTTAGTTATTTTTATCCTTGTTTTAGGCAATTTCTTTTCAAATTCAGGAGAATATCTCTTTCCGTCGTGGTTATCCAAATCCACAATATATAAACCATTGGCTTCTCCTGTTAAAACTCCTATTCCAGTACTGTCTTGATTAAAAGAACTCCATTCTTCGGTTGTTTCTCTTTTAGATAGAAAATCCTTTATTGCTGGTATTTTCTCTTTTAGAGGAATTGTATAAAATTCGTCTAACTCACTCTTATCATATTTACTTATATCTAACATTTGTTTTTAACAGCTTTTTACTAAAAAAGAGTTCATTTGTACAGTGCTCTATCCATCTCGCTGCTTCTTGGTCAGCGTTAATACCAAAATTGGCATTAAAAAATAGAGCACCGTATAGATAAACTCTTTTCCAAGAAGAAAAGATGTTTATTAAATTTTATTATCTTATTTTAAGTATAAAGTTTTTTTTGACCCCTGTCAAATTTCCCTATACTATTTACTACAATATATTTTATTATTTATTTCATTTTTGCCCCCCTCACTATATATGACGTAAAAACGAGGAAAATGTTACACTAATCCTTTACAGAACCTATTCTAACTATATAATAAACAATATGAAACATTTACTTTATTTTTAATTGGGTTATGTTTCCTCTTTATACCATTGGTCGGCAATGAAACCAATAGCCCAAAATCAACTAAAAAACAGGAAACTCTGTTTATGTTTAATGGAGTTTGCCAAGTAGATATTTTTAGATCTTTAAAAACATATACAACAATAGTAGAGGATGTGCCAATTTTAAAAAACAGAGAATTGATAAATTGTTTAATCCATTATGAAAGTGGTGGTTTTATTTATACAAAAGGAAATGCGGGCGAGAGAGGAATACTTCAATTTCTACCTTCAACATTTAAATTATATTGTATTGATAAGTATAAACTTGAAGCAATTAGTATTTATGATACAGAAGTTCAGAAAAGGTGTGCTGATTTAATGATACAGGAAGGGCAATTACATCAATGGACAACATATGTAAAATGTATTTAATATATTTAATGTGTTTTTTATTGACAACCTATTTTTTTGTTTGTATAATAAAGGCAAGGACATACAATTAGATGTTCTTTAAAGGTTGTAATTATTAGATTATCCGATTAGTAAAATGAAAAATGAAAATATATTTGTAGAATGTGGTTCTTATATTTGGGGTGTTTTATTATCTCTTAAAGCCAATTTTTCATTTAATGTGTTGATTTCTTTTCTTGTGGCATCATTGAGTTTTTTATTTGGTGCAGATTCCTTGGATATTTTGTTTTGTTTTTTGTTTATTAATATATTTGATTTTATCACAGGAACGATGGCATCTAAAATAAAAGGAGATTTAATTTCTTCTAATAGAATGATCCATTCAGTTTATAAATTGCTTGCTTATAGTATTGCGATTTCGGCTTCACATTTTTTAGATGTTATTTCTGGGCTATCAATGCTACCAGTTCAATACACAACTATCACATATCTTGCAGTAGTTGAAACAGTTTCAGTTTTTGAAAATTTAGGCAAAATGGGATTTAACATGCCCAATAAGATTTTAAATAATTTAAAGGAATATATTGAGGACAAAAAATAGAACGCAATATTTAGTATTGTTGTTTGAGAAATAACTATTTCTATTAAGAAACATCTGAAAATGGTGTTTTTTATATAAAAAATTTTACTACCCTTATTTTTATTGTTATACTTAATAATATATAAATAATATGAAAAAGTTCACAAAAATACACAAACAAAAGATAGCACAAAAATTAAAAGGAAATAAAAATGCTTTAAAGATAGATAAACACATCGGAGAAAAATTAACAAATTTTAAAAAAACAAATTCTCCTAATGATGATTATCTTTTGATAAAATGTGATATTTCGGAAGCTATTGATTTAGTTGAGGAAAATAAAAACTTAGATAGATTTTTTGCAGTTGTTATTCAATTACAATTAAAAAGTTGTTTTGAAAATATAACAAAGTTATTTAACAAGGACTTGAAGGAGTTTGATGAAATATAAGAATACATCAATTTAGTTTCTTTTATTAGGGAATAGGGAAAGAAGCTCCTTTAAATTGCCTTGTAGTTAAACGGATATAATAATTCTCTTCTAAAGAATAGTTAGTGGTTCAATTCCACTCAGGGCGACTAATAAATATATAATAAACATATAATAAAAAATATGGAAAAAACAAAAGACGCAAATGCAATCTATTTGAAAAATAGTCATATGATTATTTTGAGCAAATTATTGAATGTAAAACTAAAAGGAAGCATATCAAGAAAAAGAAATAGATTTATAAATGAATTATCGCCAAGGCTTAGAGAAATAGAAAAGGAAAGAATAAGTATTTTAGAAAAACATTCAGTGCAAGATGATAAAGGAAAAGCAATAATAGAAAATGGAAATTATAAAATAGATGTCAATAAGGTAAATGAAATAAACAAAGAGTTGAATGATTTTTATAATGAAGAATTTATTATAGATGTTTTTCCGAGTAATAAAGAAAATATAATGGCTATTAAAGATATTATACTTGATACAGAAATTGAATTTGACACAAACGAAGGACAGCAATATGAAGAAATTTGCCAAGAATTTGAAAATACAACCATAAAATAATTATATATGAAACCAAACTTTTCCATATGTGCAATAGCACGAAACGAAGAAAAAACATTACCTAAATTGATTGAATCATTAAAAGAATTTCAGTCTATGGGTGGAGAGGTGATTCTCGTGGACACTGGTTCATCTGATAAAACTGCAGAGGTGGCAAGAAATGCTGGATTTATTGTTGAGGAAGTAGGAAATAAATTTTTAATGACAATATCTAAAAAACAGGCGGAACATATAAATAATTTTTTTGTTGTTGGAAACGAAGCGGAGGTTATAAAACAAGATGATAAAGTTTTTGATTTTGCCTCAGCTAGAAATTATTCTGCGTCATTAGCTTCAAATAAACACGTTTCTTTTGTTGATTGTGATGAAGCATTTACAGTATTTGATATAAACAATATATGCAAATTGATAGACGAGGGCTTTGATCAATTTGAATATAATTTTATATTTGCGCACAAAGAAGATGGCTCTCCTGCGATACAATTCATTCAGTCTAAGTTTTATAATAAAGAACAATTACAATGGGTTGGTATAACACATGAAGTCTTACAACCATTAAAACAAGGACTTATTAAAAGAGTTCAGTTATCTAAAAAATTATTTTTATTGGAGCATTTTCAAAATAGGGAAACTAATAGAGATGGATATTTAAGAGGGTTGGCGTTAGATTGTTTCAACAATAAAGACAACGATAGAAACAGCCATTACCTAGCTCGAGAGATGCTCTATAAAGGTAGATTAAATTCAGCAATCAAAGAATTTGATAGACATATAAAAATGAACAGGTGGGATGCAGAAAGAGCACAAAGTATGATATTTTCTGGCGATTGTTTCGGTTTTTTAGGAAATCCAGATAAACAAATTGAAATGTATTCAAAAGCATTTTCAATAGATTCTAAAAGAAACGAATCTCTTATAAAATTAGCAAGGTTCTTTTTACACAATAAAAATTATCAAGCTGCAATAGCATACGCAACTGCGGCACTAACTTTAAAACATACTGGTTATTATGCTGATATGCCAGAAAACTATGAAAATGTTCCTTATGAAATTTTATATCAATCGTGTGGCTGGCTTGGTAAAATAGAAGAGGCAAAAAAATATATAGCAAAAGCATTGGAATATAAACCATACAATTCAATATACTTGAGGGATTTGCGATATTATATGAATTTACCGACGGTAGATATTATTTTACCAACAATGAATACTCGTCCAGAGGGATTAAAAAGATGTATAGAATCAATATATAAGCTTAATTATCCTCAAGAATTGATAAACATAATCCAAGAAAAAGGTCCTGAAAATCTTCCAACTAAAATGAAAATGGGAGTTGAAAAAGGAACTGGGGAATATATAGCATTTTTGGCCGACGACACTTCTTTTGAGTCTGATTCGTTGATCTTAAATGTTTGGGATTCTATTACAACAGGAAAAAGATTAGTTGCTTTTGATACTGGGGTTAGAAATGATGAGGGTTACATAAATGAACATTTCTTGATTAAAAGAGATTTGCTTCCTTCTCTGGAAGATGGATTGATATTTCATACAGATTTTAAACATTATTGTGTGGACGATTGGCTTTGGAAACAATGCGAAAAACTAAATGAAGCTATGGTAGGCAAAGGAAAAATGAATCATTATCATTGGTCAAGAATTGGTAGCGGAATTAAACCTGATGAATTAGCGTTAAAAATACAAGAAGGTATTCCTCATGATAGAGAAGTCCTTAAAAGAAAATTAAAAAAGTTAAATGATAAATAAGGATATTTTTTCAATTTGGTTGAACGATAATGAAAAATTTCCAGACTTAATAAACAGATGTATAAAATCTCAGAAAATATCTGGATATAAACATCATTTAATAACTTTAAAAAATTATGATATTTCTTCTAATTACGTCAAAAAAGCAATAGAATGTAAAAATTGGGTCAAAGCAGTAGACTTTTTAAGATGTTATTATATACACAAATATGGTGGAATCTATGTTGATGCAGATGTAGAAATAATAAAAAATAAAACTTTTGATAATATATTAGACAATAAATTATTTGTATGCAGAGAAGAAAATGGATTTCTTGCTAATTCTGTAATAGGTGCAGAAAAGAACAATTATATTATTAAAGAATTTTTAGATTATGTAGAAAATAATTGTGATCCCACTGATAAAAATATTTTTCAGGATGGAATGGAAAGATTTACAATCATTCTTTCAAAATACCTCAAAGATATAAAAATATATACATCAGATTATTTTTTACCATATAACCATCAAAATGGTATAACAACAATGACAGAAAATACTATAACTTACCACTATTTTATGAAATCGTGGCTAAATATATGAATTTTTATAAAGAATTAAGCGAATATTTAGGAAAAGATGAGCAAATAGTAACTGAGTATTGTAAAATTGCTCCAATAGTTCTTGCTTATAAATGGCAAGACGAAAAAGAAGACCCAATAAAGTATTATAAAGAATCAGAGGATTATATTTGTGATTTATCAATGTATCAGACAATGTTGCAAAATAACGGATTTCACGAGTGGCTTAAAAAGACATTGAAAGATTTTAATGTTAAAACATTTTTGGATTTCGGGGGCGGAATAGGTGAATATAGTATAATTGCTTCTAAATTAGGAACAAAAACAGATTATTTAGAAATAGAAGGATCAAAAACAAGAGAGTATGCTGAATATAGATTTAAAAATCATAATGTAAGCCCGTCTATTTTAGGTATAGAGGACGAATATGGAAAATATGATATGATATGTGCAATGGATGTAGCAGAACATTTATTAGACAGTGAACGATTTTTTAAAGACATTTCTAAAAAATGCACTTATTTAATATGCAACGAACCAAAGGAAATTCCATATAATTGGGTATATCCTCAGCACATTTCAAAAATAGATTGCATTTATAAGTATTTTGACCAAATTGCAGGGAGATTATGGAAATCAAAAATATATGAAATATAAAGTTAGTATTATAGGAACAGGAATGGTTGGTGGCTCTTTATTAAAGTATTTTGAAGATAACCAATTTGAAGTAAAGAGTTATGATAAATATAAAAACATAGGATCGATAGATGAAGTTTTAGAAAATGATTATATTTATATTTGTGTGCCGACTCCATCAACTGACGATTTTCATTGTGATATAAGCATAGTAGAAAATATAATAAAAGAAATAAACGACAAAAAAACAAGTAGAAAAGTAATTATTATAAAATCAACAATAACACCAGGGACTACGAAAAAACTTCAAGAAAAATATCCAGAGTTGTCTATTATATTTAATCCAGAGTTTTTAACAGAAAAAAATGCAGATAGAGATACTTGTTTTCCAGAAAGACAGATAATAGGATGCACTTTTGAATCATTTAAAGACTCAACAGATGTGTTATTGCAATTACCTTTTGCTCCTTGTTCTGAGGTTATAACATCAACAGAAGCAGAAATGATTAAGTATTTAGGAAATTCATTTCTTGCTTTAAAAGTTATATTTGCAAATCAGATGTATGATTTATGTGAAAAATTAAATTTAGATTATAATAAGATTAAAGATATTGTAGGCAAAGATAAAAGAATTGGAACATCTCATTTAGATGTAATATTTGATGAATATCGAGGCTATGGGATAGAATCTGTTAGTAAATGTTTTCCAAAGGATACAAAGGCAATTATAAAATTTGCAGATGATAACGATGTTGATTTAGAACTTTTGAAAACAATGGATAAAATAAATACTAAATTGTGGAATGAAACAAAAAAATAAAAAAATATGTATTTCTGGAGTGGCGGGATTTTTGGGAAGTTATTTAGCAAAACATTTTCTTAAAGAAGGTTATGATGTGGTCGGTTGTGATAATTTAATAGGGGGCTATATTTCAAATATTCCAGATGAAGTGAAATTTTATCAATATGATTGTAATGATTTAGATAAAATGAAGGAAGTAACGAAGGGGTGTGATGTTGTTTATCATTGTGCCGCTTTGGCTTATGAAGGATTAAGTGTTTTTAGTCCTAATGTTGTTAGTAAAAGTATTTTCGGGGCAACAACTTCAATTTTAACAGCTTCTATTACAAATAAAGTAAAAAGATTTATATATTGTTCAAGTATGGCAAGATACGGGACTAACAATACTCCTTTTACGGAGGAAATGATTCCGAATCCTCAAGACCCATATGGTATATCTAAATATTCTGCAGAACTGATGGTTAGAAATCTTTGTGAAGTGCATAATATAGAATATGTTATTGTAGTACCCCACAATATAATTGGTTCTTTTCAGAAATACGACGATCCATTTAGGAACGTAGCAAGCATAATGATAAATTTAATGTTGCAAGGGAAACAACCTATCATTTATGGAGATGGCGGGCAAATGCGTTGTTTTAGTTTCGTAAACGATGTAATATCTTGTTTATCAAAAGTAGCATATTTAGATAATGTAGTAGGAGAAACTATAAATGTAGGTCCAGATGAAGAATTTATAACAATAAACACTCTTGCAGAAACAATAGCAAAATTATTAGATTTTAAATTAGAGCCAATTTATATGAAAGGAAGACCTCAAGAGGTTAAATTTGCAACTTGTTCGGCTAACAAAGCCAGACGGCTACTAAACTATTCTACAAAATATACATTAGAACAAGGATTACAAGAAATTATAGATTATATAAAGAAAGAAGGAGTTAAACCTTTTGATTATCATTTACCTATTGAGATTTTATCAGAAAAAACTCCTTTGACATGGACTAATAAATTATTTTAAAAATTATGGAAAACATCCAAGAAAATCTTCCAATTTCACAAGACAGCGGGGCAACAAATCCCAATGAAAATGTGAAAAACATAGAAGATAAAAAACAAGAAAGTAATATAGAGAATAAAACTATTTTAGAAGATAAAAAAGAACCTAAAAAATTAAAACCAGCAGAAGAATTATTTTGTCAATTATATGCAGGAAGTTCTGAATATTTTAATAATGCTTCTATGTCTTATGTAGTTGCTTATGATAAGAAATTAGACGAGATTGAAGACGAAAAAGAAAGAGCAAGAGTTCTTAGAAATTGCAGATCTATGGGTTCTAATATGCTAACTAAACTATATATTAGAGAAAGAGTTTCCGAGATATTACGAGAAAACCTAACTAATAATAAAATAGATGAAGAAATATCGTGGGTAGCCAAACAACGAAAAGATTTAAGTTCTAAGATGAGGGCTATAAGTGAATATAATAAACTTAAAGGAAGAATTGAAGAAAAAATTAAACATTCGCTGGAAACTGAAAATCTTTTAACGAAAGAGCAAATAGAAAGATTATTTCAAAATAGAAATATAAAAGAAAATGGAGAAGCCAAAAATTGATGAACCAAAAATATGTGGATTTTCATTAACTGAGCAAAAGATGTTAATGCAAGCAGGAGTATATTCGCTAATGGATTTTGCAGTTCTTACTAATAAAAATTATTTTGCAAATTGGCATCATAAGTTAATAGCAGAGGAATTGGAAAAATTAGCAAAAGGGGAAGTTGATTGGAAGTTGTTAATTTTAATGCTTCCACCGAGAAGCGGCAAATCCGAGTTAGCGACAATTTTATTTCCTGCTTGGTTTCTTGGAAATTATCCTGATAAAGAAATTATCACATCTTCTTATTCAGCAGAGCTGGCTATTGATTTTGGAAGTAAGACAAGAAATTTAATCAATTCACCAGAATATAAATTAATTTTTCCTAGTGTAAGACTTAAAGAAGATGAACAAAGTAAAGCTAAATGGCGTACAAATAAAAATGGTAGTTATATTTCAACAGGTATTGGTGGTGCTATAACTGGATATGGTTCTCATATTTTTATAATTGATGATCCGATTAAGAATAGGGAAGAAGCAGATTCACAAGTTATTAGAAACAAACACTGGGATTGGTTTGTCTCAACTGCGTTTACACGACTTCATCCAAATGGAAAGATAGTGTTAATTCTCACGAGGTGGCACTTAGATGACCTTGCAGGGAGGATATTGGAAAATAAAGAACTTGCATCAAGAACAAAAGTAATATCATTTCCTGCTATTGCTGAAAAAGAAGACGAGTATAGAAAAGTAGGCGAAGTATTATGGCCAGAAAGATATTCATTAAAAGAGGTATTGAGTATTAAAGAAAGCATTGGCATAACAAATTTTGCTTCATTATATCAACAAAATCCCATATTGTCTGAAAATCAAGAATTTAAACCAGAATGGATAACATACACAGAATGGTCTGATATGTTAAATATAAAGACAAGAAACTTTATGACAATAGATACTGCTATTTCTAAAAAAGATTCTGCTGATTTTACTGGAATAACTTGTAATTTTGTAGATATTGAAAATAAGTGGCACATTAAAACATATAAAAGAAAATTAGACCCGAAAGAACTTATTGATTTTATTTTCAGACTTAACAATGAGGACGGCTATGAAAAGATAGGAGTAGAAGAAACTATTTATATGCAGGCAATAAAACCATTTCTTGATGATGAGATGAGAAGAAGAAATGAATATTTAAACATAGTCCCTCTCAAACATAATCAAATAAACAAGGAAGTTAGAATAAGAGGGCTAATTCCAAGATACCAATCTAAATCTATTATTCATTTTAAAGATATGTGTGAGGGACTGGAAGAAGAATTATTTACTTTTCCAAAAGGAGTGCACGATGATGTAATAGATTCTCTGGCATATCAAATACAAATAGCAGAAAGTGGAGAGGATTTAAACTCGGGTTTGGACAATTATAAAACTGAAAGTATTGCTAAAGATTTAATATAATATGTCTCAAAATATAAAAAAACCAAATAAAGAAAATAAAAATCTTTTTACGATAATGATGGAAGAGTCATTAGCAAAAAATAATAATGATGATATAGACGAGGAAAAAGAATTTGAAGAATATATTAGCAACAAAAAGAAAGATTTAGGTATTTAAAAAATATGAAAACAAATAAAAAAGAAATGGATTTTAATACATTGACTAAAAAAATAAATGAGTTAATTCAATGTTCGCCATCAAATAAGGCAACAGAAAAAATTAAAACTATTAAAAATGAATATAGAAGTAAATCCTCTGATCTCATTCTAAAATATATGCAAAAAGAAGTAGATATTTTAGAAAAGGACATACAAAACCAAAATATATAAAAACAATATGGAAATATTTAAAATCGTAGAACAAGAGTTAAATGATTTTTTAACAAAGGAAGTTGAAATTTCTGAAGGCTATTATTTTTCTCAATACAACTTAGTTAAAAGAATTTCATTGTTTGCTAATAAACATTACCCAACTGGAAATTATGATAAAATGGGCAATTACAAGAGTTGGATAGATATAATTTCTCCAAGAATTGATAATGAGGTTAAAAACATTGACTTTGATACAAAGGATGTGATGTTTTATTCAAATAACATTAATGACTACGGGTTAATCACATTGGGAAATTTAAAACTTAGGGAAATTCTTAAAACAACAGGCAAGGCTGAGGAAATAAATGATTCTATTGAAGAAGGAGCAGGCTGGGGCAATGTAGTTTTGAAAAAGACTAAAAATGATTTTGAAAAAGTTGACTTGTCTAATTTTTTTGTAATCAATCAGACTGCTAAAACATTAGACGATTCTCCTGTTATTGAAAGACATAGCATAACTCAATCTTATTTAAGGTCTAAGAAAGGAGTTTGGAAAAATATTGATGAGGTTATAAAGGAATGTAAGAATATGTCTTTTTCTTCTAAAATAGAAACAACTGAAGAAAAAACAGAAACTCCGTATTATGAAGTATTTGAAAGGAATGGTGAAGTGTCCCAAAAAGTTTTATATGAAGCACAAGGCAAAAAAGGGGGAAGTAAAGATAAATATGTGTTGGCAAGAATAATACTTTGTGGAGTACATAAAAATAATAAAGGAAAAGAAAGAGTTCTGTTTGCAGAAGAATTAAAAGGGACAACAAGAGATTATTATAAGGAATATCACAGAGGCAGATATACTGGAAGATGGTTTAGAGTTGGTATTTATGAATTGTTGTTTGATATTCAAATTAGGGCTAATGAAATTTCAAATCAAATTGCAAGAGGATTAGAATGGTCTTCCAAAACATTATTTAAATCAAGTGATAACAATCTAAGAAGAAATATTTTGAGTAATCTTGCAAATGGTTCTGTTATTAAGTCTACCGATTTATCCCAAATAAATGTAAGAATGGAAGGAATGGATCAACTGATTGCTGATTGGAATAGACTTATGAACACAGCAGATAGATTATGTAATTCTTATGAAGTCATGACAGGCGAGTCGCTACCATCTGGAACATCATTTAAATTAGGTTCAATGATTAACCAAAACGCGACTAAGCTATTTGATTTCATAAGAGAGAAATTATCTATTATGTTTCAGGGTGCGTTTGAAGATTGGATTTTACCTTCTTTAATTACAGAATTATCAAAAGAAGAAATTATTAGACTTTCAGGAAATGAAGAAAATCTAAATGTGTTTTATAAAATGCTAGTCGATGGCTGGTATTTAAACAATCTATTAACATTACCACCTCACTCCAAAGAACAAGCAAAACAAATTAAGGAAACAAAATTTGCTGAGATAATGTCCAAACCTGACAAATTTATTAAAGCACAAAAGAAATGGATGGCGAATGTTAGACCAAGAATTTCTGTAATTATATCTGGTGAAAATATAGGATTGGCACAAGAGTTAGAAACACTTGCTACATTTATAGCACTTGAACAAGACCCTGTTAGAAGAACAGCATTGATTGAAAAAGCAATGAAAATAAAAGGTATAAATGTTGAAGCACTTCCAAAAACAGAACAAATGCCACAACAACAAACGCAACAAATTCCTATGAAAAAGACAGAAGCACTAAAAGAGCTTTAAAAAAGTTGACTACCTTTATTTCTAAAAGTATAATAAGATTAAGAAACATAAAATATATGCCTGTAAAAATAACAAAAATAAACGAAGGAAAATATAAAGTTTCTACTCCATTTGGGGTCAGGTCAAAATCAACAACTTTGAAAAAAGCAAAGACTCAAAAAAGATTGTTGAATTATATAGACAAGAAAAAATGAATTTAGAAAGACTACAAAAATTATTAAATAGTTCTGCTGGCGACGATTTAAAAGAATTTCTTTTGTCAGAAATCTCAAAGATGAGTGATATTGAAAATATAAAAGATTACTCAAAAGCACAGGATTTGGCAATAGAGGTTAAAGCACAGAAGAAAGCAAAAGAAAAGTTAGAATGTATATATAATTATATTATTGATTTTTCAGCACAAGAAACAGAAAACAATGAAGACTATTCAATAGATGTTAAATAATTTTAATTAAGTCTATTAGCAAATAATTAACAATTTAATAAAACTCTCCATCAATACTATATTTTGTTAGTATTGGATATTTATTAGTATTTTTACTGGAGAGTTTGGTACTAATAAATATTCAATGCTTGCAAAAGCATTTTTTCTTTTTTAACAAAGGTTAAATAAAGAAATAACAATCCGTCAAAATTGACGTTAAATTAACTACGGCAATGCCGAAAAAAACTATGTCAAACGACAACGATACTATTGACACAGAGGATGTCAAAGTTGAAGAAGAAGCTCTTAAAGAAACTCCTACTGAGGAGATTAAGAAAGAAATCATTGAAAAATATGGTTTTGATCCTGAAGAGCACGAGGAGCTTATTGAGAAATTAACAAACGATAAGCTGGAAGATAGAAAAAGGTTAAGCACGGCTATCAAACAAAAAAGAAGCTGGAGAGATAAGTTTAAATCCACTGAAAAATCTGTTGTTAAAACAGATAAGGAAGTTAAACAAAAAATCAATCCTTCAGATATAGATTCTTTGGTTGAAGCTAAACTTAACGAAAAGTTGAGGGAAAAAGAAATAAATGACCTTGACTTTGACGAGGAGATTAAGAAACAAATTGAAACATATGCGAAAGTTAATAATGTAGGCATCAAAGAAGCGACCAATTCTAATTATATAAAATTCTTAATTAAAGAAAACAAAGAAAAGGAAGTAATAGATGATGCAACCATTAGTAACAAGCATAATAAAAACAAATCTGTAAAAAATTATGATAGTATGTCTTTTAATGATTTTGACCTAACTACCAAGGAAGGACGAAAAGATTATTCTGAATTTATGGAATATAAAAAAAAGATTACTAAATAATTTTCAGAAATAAAAAAATATGGCAAACGATTTAGATGCTTTGAATCCTGAGTTTTGGGCTAACGAAATGCAAATGGTTCTTTTTAAAGAAAATGTTGCTATTCCTTTGGCTAACACAGAACTCAGGGATGTATTAAGCTCTGGGGACAGAGTTCACAAACCTTATAGATCTTCAATTATAGATCAGGCTTATACCAAAGGGACTCAAATTACTACATTTAATGATGTGTCTGCTACAGACGAATACTTAGATGTTGATACTATTAGAGTGGCGCCTTTCTATATTGATGAAGTAGATAAAATCCAAAACAAATGGGATGCTCTTCAAAAATATGCACAGGACGCAGGTAGAGTGTTAAGTAATAGAATTGACCAAGCGGTGTTAGCACAATATTCTAATGCCAGAGGGTATATTTCTTCACAAGATATGGGTGGTTCTGGAACTGGCTCATTTGCATTATCAGCTTCCAATGTTATTGATATGTTTGCAGTTGCTTCAAGAAAACTTGAATCTGCAGATGTTATGACTAACGATAAAGTTGCGGTAATTGGACCTAGAACTATTGAAGTGTTAAGAAAATATGTTGCTGGTAGAGAATCTGGATTCGGTGATATAGTTGGTGAAAATGGTGTAATTGGTAGTAGAATGGGATTCCAATTAGTTCAGTCTAATAACGTTCCTTTCACTGCGGTTATTACTATTAGTGACACTCCTACCGACGGACAGACATTAACTATTGATGGTGTGACCTTTACTTGGGAAGCACATGGTACTTCTTGTAATTCGGCAGGTGAAGTAGATATTGGTACTTCTGCAACTGATGCTGGTGATAACTTATGTTTAGCAATCAACGGAACAACTGCGGCAACCACTTCAACTTATTACGATTTAAGTGTTGCGGATAGAAGAAAACTTAGAAAACATAATTTATATGCTACCAATGATGCAGGGGTTGTGACTGTGGTTGGTTATGGTGATGTTTCTTTTGCAGAATCATCTGATAATGTTGCTATTACCAGTGTTACTCAATATCCTATGTTTATGATGAGAAAGGCTATTGATTTGGTTGTGCAAAAAGCTCCTACCGTGGTCATCAAAGAAGTTCAAGATAAGTTGGGTAAAAACGTATTGCCTTGGACATTGTATGGAACAAAGTTATTTGACAATATGAAAGACGCAATAACTTATGCTTCAATTGATGCAAGTAATTGGGTATAAACATTAAACCTTTGGGAGTAGTATAGGTTAAACTCCCGTTGAAGGTTATTAAGGTAAGAGATCTTTTAATAAAAGATACTCCTAAAAAGGACAATTATGAGCAAAATATTTAATAGAAGTGTTTTAATTGCTGGGGAATCAAGAACTATTAACTCAGTAACTATAAATGCGGTTGAATACAATTCATCTGATAAAATAGTTAGATGTAGTGGGGACACTGTTCCTACCGATGGTTCTGCTGGATTTGCAGTGGGTTGTATGTTTATTGACACCGATTCAGGCACTGGAACAACTTTCTATGTTAATGAAGGTTCAATTACTTCTTGCGATTTTAACGCATTAACAGGAGATGCTGGTGCTATTGGTCCGACTGGCTATACAGGTTATACAGGATATACAGGTTATACCGGTGATGATGGTGCGGCTTCTACCGTAACAGGACCTACTGGTTATACAGGCTATACTGGTTATACGGGTTCAATAGGACCAGTTGGTGCGGCTTCTACCGTAACAGGACCAACAGGCTATACAGGCTATACAGGTTACACTGGTGCAGATTCTTCGGTGACTGGACCAACAGGATACACTGGAGACACTGGTGCAACTGGTCCAATCGGTCCGACAGGATATACGGGTTACACAGGAAGTTCTGATTTAGAACAAGTAGATTTAGTTTTCTCTGATTCTGAAACAGGTGCTACTGGTGCTTGCACAGCAGGTTCAACTGTAATTGGTCAATATATTTCAGGTGTTACTGGAAGTCCTCAATTATCGTTCTGCAAATTAAGTGTTGCGGATACTACGGTAACTGGGGAATTGACTACTGCACCAGGTGCAGGGGATGCGGTTGGAATCAAGGTTACTTTGTTAAAAGCCTAAATTTTAACTATTTCTTTTACCAGCTTTCTTAGAAAAGTAAAACTGGTTTCTGCAGAATAAAAATAAACAATATGAATTTTAAATATTCAAATATAACATTAGCAGCTCCTACTACTACTGTTGTAAAAACAGGGGAAGGAGTTTTACATTCAATTACTATCAATAAAGCGGTTGCTTCTGGCACAATTACAATATACGACAATACAGCTGGTTCAGGGACTAAAATAGGAACTATCACAATGCCAGAAACTTTATTGAAAAATCAAGAAACATTGATTTATGATGTTGCTTTTACAAAAGGATTAACAATAGTTACAGCAACAGGAGCGCAAGATATAACTATTGCATATAGATAATAATATATTCTATATATTAAGATTATTATTATATTTATGACCTGGACAAAACAATCAAAAAATACTTCATCTTGGGTAAACAATGTTAAAAATTCTTCTATATTAGATGATAATGTAGAATTTTTGTTAAAACAAGACGAGTGTTATTTGCTTTTGCAGTCATTGGGAAAAATAGTTTTATCTCAATCAACAGGTTATAAACATAAGAATAATTGGGAAAACCAAATTAAACATTAACTATGGCAGAAGATCAAAAAATAACAGACCTTGATTTAGACACTCCAGATGAAACAGATTTTATACCTTATGTAGATGTTTCAGATACAACAATGTCATCTGATGGAACGACTAAAAAAGCATATAAATCTGATTTATTGGGAGCAACTGGATATTCTGGTTATACAGGTTACACAGGATATACTGGACCTCAAATAACAGGTTATACAGGATACACTGGAAGTCAAGGACCCACTGGTTATACAGGGGCATCTATAACAGGATACACAGGTCCAACAGGATATACAGGGTATACTGGTCCACAAGGCGGACAAGGACCTACTGGATATACGGGGTATACTGGACAAACAGGGTCGACAGGATACACAGGTGCTGATTCTAATGTTACGGGACCAACTGGTTCACAAGGTGGACAAGGACCTACTGGATATACGGGATACACAGGAGCAGATTCTAATGTTACTGGATATACTGGATACACGGGTCAAGATGGGGGCACGGGATATACGGGATACACTGGAGCAGATTCTACAATAACTGGACCGACAGGTTACACTGGTGATAGTGGGGAAATGGGAGCAACTGGATATACTGGGTATACAGGAGCAGATTCTACAATTACAGGATACACTGGCTATACTGGCGATACTGGTTCTCAAGGTGAAATCGGAGCAACGGGTTATACTGGATACACAGGAAGTATAGGTGCAACTGGCTATACAGGAGACGTTGGTACTACTGGTTACACTGGCTATACAGGAGACCAAGGAGATGCTTCCACCGTGACAGGGCCTACTGGTTATACTGGACAAGATGGGAGTACAGGATATACAGGGTATACTGGATACACAGGATCAGCTGGTGAAAATGGGTCTATTGGAGCAACAGGATACACTGGGTATACAGGAGAACAAGGAGAAATTGGTTCTACTGGTTATACAGGAGACACTGGAGCACAAGGTCAAACAGGATATACAGGATACACAGGAGATTCGGGAGAAAATGGTAGTCAAGGGGACACTGGTTCGACTGGTTATACAGGATACACAGGTGCTGATTCTGATATTGTTGGTCCTACTGGTTATACTGGCTACACAGGGGACAATGGTTCACAAGGAAGCACTGGATATACAGGATATACTGGGGATGCTGGAAGTGCAGGTGCAACTGGATATACAGGTTATACAGGGTCTGATAGTTTAGTAACTGGACCTACTGGCTATACTGGATACACAGGAGCAAATGGAGGAACTGATATAGTAAATGACGCAACTCCTCAATTAGGAGGAGAACTCGATTGTCAAGCACATTCTATTGGATTTACTCAACAAATTGCTACAGGAGATGGCACTACTACTATAGATTGGAAATTAGGAAATAAATTTTATTTTACTTTTGGTAATTCTAATGAAGTGTTCACTTTCAAAGCTCCATCTAAAACTTGTAATTTAGTTTTAGTTTTAAAGCAATACTCAACAGGAGGTAAAACAGCAACTTGGCCGGCAAATGTTATGTGGCCAGATGGAACTGCACCTACTTTATCTATTGGAAATAATAGTATTGATATTGTATGTTTTTATTACGACGGAACTAATTATTTTGGAAGCACTTCTTTAAATTTTAGTGTTCCTGCTTAAATAATATGATTAGAAACTTTGATAATATATTAAACCAAGAATTAAGAGAAGAAATTGATCCGAAATATAATAATATTCACGATGAATTATCGGATTGTTATTATAAGAAAAAAGAATTTAGGAAGTATGGTATTTTGGACAAACAAACCTTTGATAAATTACACGGCTTAATTTTTAATATGAGAGATATGGAATATAATGAAAAGATTAGGAAATAAAGATATAGCAAATAAAATTAGCAAAAAAATAAAAAACAAATACTCTATCGTGAGTAACTAATAACTAATAAACATATGGCAGACATCAACCCCTCACAAGACTATGACGTTATCCATACGCTTACCTTTGCGGCGGGGAGCGGGACTTGTAATATCCGCCTTTATCGGGGGTCTTATTCGGCATATACGGGCACGGTCTATTATCGGGCAGGGACTTCGGGTGAATGGACGGAGTTGAATGTATCGGGGACGGGAACGACTTTTCCCGTGTCATCAACGACGATGCAGATTGGGCACGACCATAACAAGAGCGGGAATGATTATATGACCGCCAGTTTTTACGGGCAAGCTACAAATTTGACAGGGATTACCATATCGCAAAAGGCGGTATTTAGCGGAACGATGGGCAACTACTTTATGTATCTCTACGCCAACGGTTGCACTGCCCTCACCTCTCTTGCCGTCCCCGACACCAGCGAACTGACCAGCGTGGGCAACGACTTTTTGTTTCGCTACGCCTACGGTTGCACCGCCCTCACCTCTCTTGCCGTCCCCGACACCAGCGGGCTGGCCAGCGTGGGATATGACTTTATGACTTCCTACGTTGACGGTTGCACCGCCCTCACCCGCCTCGCCGTCCCCGACACCAGCGAACTGAACATCGTGGGCGACAGATTTATGGCTTACTACACTGACTATTGCTCCTCCCTCCTCCGTCTTGAACTTCCCGCGGCCGGTTGGTTTGTAGAGCATAATATAGATTGGAGCGTGCCATCAGGCAGGTTGAATCACCTCAAAGGTTATGTCAAAAACTCCACTGATGAAACCGCGTGGAAAGCACTTACGGCAAGCGATAAAACTCTTTATTTGAATTATGTGCGGAGTGAAGATGATGTTATTTTGGAGGGTGGTTCTGCAAACATTTTTTTAGGTTGTAATTTTTAAACATATGCAATTTAAAGAGGATATGAGAAGAAAACGAAAGAAAAAAGTTGAACCAAGATATTGTTTAGAATGTAAAAATGTATTTTAATAAAAAAAATTAACAAAAATAATTATGATATTTAGCGACACTTCGGGGTATCAAGGAATCGTTCAGGATATAGACTTCATCTTATTCGGTTCATCTACTGCTACTTCATCTTACGCAATAGCAGACAAAACAAGAAATATTAATAGTTGGTATGACAAGGCAGCTTCAATAATTATAAAATCAGATGACAGATGGGAATGGGATGACAATAACCAAACTGGTTTACCTATCGGGACTAATGATTTAGTTGCAAACCAACAAGACTATGAAATATCAGGGGCAGATTTCTTAAAAATATTAAAAGTAGAAATAAAAGATTCTTCTGGTAATTGGAATCCATTAACTCCTATAAGTTTAGATGATAAAAGGTCAGTTTCAATGACTGATTATAAAAAAACAGCAGGGACTCCTGATGAATATGATAAATTTGGTAATTCTATTTTCTTATATCCTAAACCTTCGTCTACAATAACAGACGGACTTAAAGTATTTTATCAAAGAAATGTTTCTCATTTTACTACGGCAGATACTACAAAGGTTCCAGGGTTTGCTGAAATGTTTCATAAATATTTATCATATGGTGCGGCACTCGACTATGCTATTGCACACACAATGAATAATAAGATAAATATATTAGTCCCATTGATTCAACAAATGGAAAACGATATTAGAGAATATTATTCTACCAGAAATGATAAAGATGATATTCCAAGAATGTCATTACAAAAAGAAAATTACGGATTTGAATCAGAATATGGTTGTATTTTCAAACGCTAGAATACTTATTCTTTCCTTTTCTATTTCTTATGGTAGTTCTAATTCAAGCATATAAAATATGGCAAAAGATAATACATTCACATTAATATTTGATAAATTTTATCAAGGATATGGTCCATTAGCATTTAAAAATAATTTAACAGAAATTGGAGGCACAGGACATGCGTCTTTAATGCAAAATGCTAATGTCATAAATGGAGATTATGTTACGCAAGGACCTGGTTTATCTACATTGACAGCAGGGACAGAAGATGGGGCAATAACAGAACCATTAGATTTCATAATGGATAAAGCAGTATCTAATGGAGTGTCTTTTGCAATAGGAAATACTAAATTACAAAAGATAACAACTACTGCTGTAACCAACGACGGAACATTTCCTCATACTATTACAGATTGTGCAGAGGGAGAATCAATACAAGTTTTAGATGGAGATATATATTATTTTTTTAACACTTCCAGTGCTGGTCAAATAGGTAAATTAGTTTTGCCTTCGACTTTTGATGATGATTGGGGTTCTACTACTCCCACGGGAGCTGGTTCATTACAAAAAGCACCTCATCCTTCTGATAAAAAAGAAGATATTATTGCATTTGGTAATGGGCAATACTTGGGAACCTATATTAAAGAAACAAACACATTAGATGTTGATAAATTAGATTTTGGATCTGATTGTGAAGTTGCTGATGTGGTTTATAATGCAGGATATTGGTATATTGCAGTTAATTCGGGAGTATCTGGAACAAATAGAAACGAAGGACAAATATATTTATATAATGGTTCTGCAACAACTTCTTTACTTCAAGACGAAACTGGAGTGGGTATGCAGAGAATTGGATTTCTTTATAGAGTTAATGGGATAATATATGTTGCTTATCAAGATTTAACATCAAGTGGCTATACGATAGGATATATTTTTGGAAGTCAGATAAAACCACTCGGTAAATTTAATGGTTCACTTCCTACATTTAATAAAAAAACATTATACGAAAATACAATTTTGTTTATTTCCAGCTCATCTATATATTCGTCTGGTGCAATAATTGAAGATTTGCCTTATCAAATAAGTCAAATTGCGGATGGCGGATATGTAAATGTAACCGCAATAGCTGCTCCATTTGGAACACCAATAGTTGCTTCAAATGACGGGACTCATTATAAATTAGCAAAATTTAATGGTTATGATACTGCTTCATATTGGAAATCTATAATTGTCCCTATAATTGGTCCGTATCATAAAGGGTTTATAGATAAAATTGTAGTTTTGACTAAAACACTTAAAAGCAATGCAAGATGTGATTTAATTTTAGAATGTGACCAGGGGACAAGCAATTCAAATACATTTCAAATAACAACAGGGAAAAGACTACATTCAACAACTGCGATAGGCTTAAACGAAATAGAAGATATTAGAGTTTATCTAAATTGGGCAAATGGAAACTCAACTAACGATTGTCCTATAAGACGAGTAATTGTGCAAGGACATTATTCAGAATCATAATATGTCAGATAATATCACTCCGAAATATAAAATAATCCCATTTAAAGAAAAAGTATTTTTACCAGAAAACACTGGTTTTGCAAGTACAATAGGAAATGGATTATTGCAAAAAATTGTATCTGATTCATTAACGAAAGAAGGTAATTTTGTTAATGATGTTATAAATAATTTAATAGACACTTCGTCTAAAACTATTTTAGGTGAGTTTGTTTTTACAGAATCAGGGGCAATACAAATAGGAACTTATGAAGAAGGAGTTACTGGGGATATTAGAATTAGCCCTCTTGGAATAGTTGCCAGAGGGTTGGATGGAAACAACACGATAACAATAGACGGAACAACAGGTTCGGTAACATTAGCTGGTTCTATAAATGCTACAAGTGGCTATATTGCTGGTTGGTCTATATTAACATCCTCAATATATTTTGATGGTGACACCGATGAAACGTCTTCTGGAATGTCCCGTTTAGATTATCCGTTTTATGCTGGTAAAAAATATGCAGATAGAGCAACTGCACCATTTAGAGTTACCCCAGCAGGAGCAGTAACAGCATCTAATATAACAATAACAGGGGGACTTATAGGAGGAATAGGAGTTGAATATATTACTAATTTAGGAACCACAGAAGCAACCATAGTCCCAGAAGATTTATCTATATTCGCAACAGGAATAACAACAGCAACAGACGGAACACAATCAGCATATACTACTTTAACTTGGACAGAGGTTACTACGGACACATTTGACCACTATATAGTAAAATATAAAAAACATTCATATACTTATTATCAATATATTACAATAGACACTAACACTATTACGATTGACGGATTAGTTCCTAATACTTCGTATGATTATGCGATTGCATCGGTAAATAAATATGGCACAGTGTCTTCTTATTCTGATTTAGTTAATGGAACAACAGCGACAGACGAAACACCTCCAAGCACAGTAACAGCAAATTCTGCAACAGGAGGAATACAATATGTTATATTAGAATGGACTCACAACACAGAAACTGATTTAGCATCTTATAATATATATAGAAACACAGAAGATAATTCTGCAGAAGCAGAATTGATTGGTAATGTTAGAACAAATTATTTTGTAGACGGAAATAGAACAGGAGATACTACATATTATTATTGGATAAAAGCAGTAGATACGTCAGGAAACGTATCAGAGTCGTTCTCTGCCGTTAAAAGTGCAACTCCTCGTAATGTTTCCAATGATGATATAGTCACCCTTGCTGGTAGTAAGGTTTTAATAGACGGAGAAGTTTATTTATCAAATTGGAGAAAAACAGGAGATTTAACTAAAATAGATGGTGGTTCTATTTCTGCTAACACAATAACAACGACACAATTAAATTTTACACCAATTCAATCTACGAATATAGTTGCTTCAATTAATGCCAGCGAGGAAGGGATACAAATTTCAGGGGATTATATAGCAATAAATGGATCAACCTCATTTGCTTCAGGTTATGATCCAACATCAAAAGTAGGTGCAGTTGGTGGTTCATATGCATCTGCTTCAAGCGGTGCAAGAGTATTGATATTTCCAGATGCAAACACAGGATTACAAATAATTGATAATGCAGCTAATGATGTTTTTAAAGCAATGGTTGGAGGAACTGATGTTGGTGATATAACTATTGGTGATTTCGCAAATAACAAAGGATTAAAATGGGATAAATCAGCTGCTGCATTTTATGTAAGAGGAGCATTAGTTGCTGGGAGTGGTTCAACTATTGCGGCAGATTATTTCACATCTGGAACAATTACTTCAAAAACAATTACATTGGATTTTACAGAGGGTGCTGGGGATTGCTATATTGCTTGCGGAAAAACTGATTTTGACCACGACGAGACGGGGTTTATATTCGGCATTGATGACAGTGACAGCAACAAAGCTAAATTACTTATTGGCAATTCAACAAAATATCTTAACTGGGACGGCAATGATTTATCGACAACCAATCTTTCCATATTAAATATGTTCACATCAGGGGAACAAATTTTAGCCAATGAAGTCTGTTTTATCATTCCGGAAAATAGAACATTGATTAGGGCGTATAAACAAAATGATGGTGGTCAATTTGATTTTGGCACACCGGTAGATATTTTTACCCATCGGTATCCTAAATGGTCGTCAAGATATCTAACGGGAGCTAACCAAATTGAAATAAAGTATTTATCGCTTTATCTGTCAAAACATTCCTCTAGTGGCTATCCATTACCAACTGACAGTGTGAGGATTTCATTGCAAACTGACAATAACGGAGTTCCTTCGGGAACGGTTATTGGCGAATTTGTCTTTGAAAAAGCAGCCGCCGATATAGCGGAAACACTTACAGAATATAATTTTGCGGTTACTACGCCATCTGTTATCGCGGCGAATACTTATTTTTGGATTGTGGTTGAAAGAACAGGCGATATTAATAAATATTCTGCGTATTCATCTGCAACAGGGAATCTTGCGGCAAAATCTCTTGGTATTTCGGGAGGCGTGCAAGGAAGCAAATATTGGGATGGAGATTCCTGGGAAATTCCTTCTAACCTTAATGTGGCATCAAGACAAATCGCAATGTCTCTTTCTTTTAACGCTATTGCCGGATATGCGTATCGAGCTTCGGCTTATGATACCGATAATCACGATAGTATGGTATTTATCGCTTACGAAAATGTAGCCAAATTTGTTGATTTTAGGCTTAATTTTTCAAAAGTTGTTTCAGGTTTTACCGGATTGACGCTTGGTTCTGAATACTATTTAGCTAATGAGCCGGGCACGATTGCCACATCCGCGGGAAATGTGGAAAAAAAGATAGGGAAAGCATTTAGTACAACAGGACTTATAATTTATTAATTTAAAAAAACATATGCCAACATACAATCCAATATTTTTCGCGGAAAAAAGAAAAAACTGCGGTAGTAGTGGCATAAAATAATATACTATGGCAACTTACGAGTATAATCCCAATATGGGGGCAAAATTAGGAGCAGGCGAAACCGTCTGGGATGTCGCCAACAACCGCTTGATTACGCAGGGGTAGGAATACGGCACGGGTTCGGCGTACACCTCCGCAAACAATGTGGCGGTAGGCGGGGCACCGGTAACACCGGCAACGCCGACCGGCTCCAATCTTTCACAGGCGCAACTTGACGCGATTGAGGCGCAAAT
>JAQVQJ010000074.1 GCA_028701635.1 Clostridia bacterium
TTACTTTTTCAATTCCAACCCTTTCATCATTATATAATTCTTTGATAATTTTCGAGCGACACGCCTCTTTCAATGTAATATTAATAAATCCCGGGTTGGCAATAGAAATAGTATAATTATCATTATTAATTTTTTCTACAATCGCATTTGCAATCATAATTGGTGCTTTTTTCTCTTTCTTTGCTAAAATAAAAGAAGAATTACATTGAAAATCGCAAAGTTCTGGTCTATCTGAAAATGTAATATTAATATCTTCTTTTGGATACCCCAACTCTTCGAAAATTTTACTAAACTCTTTCTCTAAATCTTTTAATATATTCATTTTCATCCTTTAATCTATAACTCTTCTTGCTTCAAGTGCCTTTGCTAATGTTACTTCATCTGCATATTCAAGTTCACTTCCCATTGAAATTCCTTGTGCTATTCTTGTAACTTTTATACCAAATGGATTGAGAAGTTTTGCAATATACATCGCCGTTGCATCTCCTTCGACATCAGGGTTTGTAGCCATTATAACTTCTTCTGTTTTGTATTTATTAACTCTTTCTAATAATTCTTTTATTCTTATATCGTTTGGCCCTCTATTTTCAAGGGGATTTATTGTGCCGTGTAATACGTGATAAACTCCATTAAAGTTTTTCACCTTTTCCATAGCATCAACATCTTTTGGTTCTTTAACAACACAAATAATTTTAGCATTTCTAGTTGAACAAACAGAACAAACCGGCTTATCGGTAAAATTTCCACATTCTGCGCAATACTTAATCTTTTTCTTTGCATCTACAATCGCAACGGAAAAATTTTCCGCATATTCTTTGTCGGAATTAATAACTTTATACGCATATCGTTGTGCAGTTTTTGCCCCCACACCCGGAAGTGTGCGAAACATACTAACTAACTTTTCCAAAGCTTCTATTTGATTCATTCTTTTCCTTTTAAAAGTAAATTACATTCCCGGAATTGCTGGTGAATTTTCTTTCTCTATTTTTTCTATTTGTGTAACTGCATCATTCATCGCAGCGATAATTAAGTCCTGCAACATCTCAACATCATCTGGGTCAACAATTTCTTTTTTTATTATAATGTTTTTTAATTTTTTGTCGCCAGTCATTACAACTTCAACCATTCCGCCGCCGGACTTCGCAGTAAACTCCTTTGACAACAATTCTTCTTTTGCCTTTTCCATATCTTCTTGCATTTTTTGTGCTTGCTTCATAAGATTTTGCATATTAAATCCGCCTCCGAATCCACCACCGCCAAAGCCTTTATATCCGCCCATATAACCTCCAAAATATTTTATAATTTAAGATAACATAATTATTAAATTTTAACAAATCAATTCGATATTTCTCTTGATAGAGAGGAATAAATTAAGTTATTTTTAAATAATTTCCAAATTTTTGCTTTAAAAACTCTAAATCCTTTTCTATTTTATCGCCAATTCCCTCAACTTGTTCAACCCTAACATCAAAGCTATAACCTAAATATCTCATTGCTCGTTTAATTGTCAATAAATTTTGTTCTTCATTTATTAAGTCCGCTAAGTATTTCTTATCTGTTTGAATTATTAATATTCCATTTTCAATTTTAATATTTAAAACTTCTCCTAATGAAACAAACAACGCAACTTCGTTTGACTCACGAAGCCTTGTCAAAATTTTTCCCCAAATTTGTTTTAAATTTATATCTTTAACAGGAATATCATCCTGTTTTTTCAGTTTTTTTTTGAGCTATCTTCGCCTAAAATTGCTTTAACAGTTGCAACTTCAACCAAGGTGCGAGGACTTAACGCGTACTTTAATTCTGCTTCAATCTCGCTAAAATTTTTCATTAAAAACATCAACTCTTCTTCGCTGACACCCTTTGCTTGTTCTCTTAATTTTTCAATTGTCTGTGGTGGCATATTTAAAATTTCATCTGCATTCTTAATTGTTTTAACAACCAAAAGATTTCTAAAATGAACGGTAACATCTTTTGAAAAAACTGCGACATTAATTCCACCTAATACGGCATTGTTGATTTCTTCAAAAGCTTTGCCTGTGGCTTTTTCTAAAATCGCACTTGTAAAATCAAATAATTTACCTTCTTCAGTCGCTCCCAACATATTTAACGCATTAGAATAAGAAACAACTCCCTGTCCGAAAGACACAACTGAATCTGCAATAGAAAGCATATCTCTAACACTTCCTTGTGCTGACGCCACAATCAAATCAACAGCATCATCTTCATAATTAACTTTTTCTTTATTAAAGATAAATATTAAATGTTTTTTAAGCTCATTTGGACTAATTAACTTAAAATCAAATCGCAAACAACGAGATAAAATAGTCTGTGGCAACTTATGTGGTTCTGTAGTTCCAAGAATAAAAATAACATGTGCAGGTGGCTCTTCAAGTGTTTTTAAAAGCGCATTGAACGCACTATCTGTTAACATATGTACTTCATCAATTATATAAACCTTATATTTTGAACTTGTTGGTAAGAATTTTACTTTTTCTCGAATTTCTCTAACTTCATCAACACGATTATTCGATGCCGCATCAATTTCGATAATATCCATACTATTAGCTTCATTTAATGCCTTGCAGATTTCACAATCATAACATGGCGAACCATTTGTTGAGTTGGTACAGTTAATCGCTTTAGCAAAAATTCTTGCTACGCTGGTCTTTCCTGTTCCGCGACTTCCAGAGAAAAGATATGCATGAGAAATTTCCCCTTTCTTAACTTGGTTGGAAAGAGTTTTCGTAATGTGGTCTTGCCCTATTACTTCATTAAATATTTGTGGTCGATATTTTCTGTAAAGTGCTTGATACATATTTACTCCAAAACTAGTATAGCATTTTATTTTTAATTTTTCAAACTTAATTTTTGGAGAACTAATATTAAAATATATTTTTCAAAGAGTTAAAATAAATTTATATTTTCATACTAATTTGGTAAAATGTAGTTAAGGATAAAAATATGATTAAATTTGGGACAAGTGGATTTCGTGAAATTATCGGTGAAAATTTTAATGAAGAAAATATAACAAGAATTGTTTTTGCTTTAACTGAGATTATAAAAAAAGATAAGATAAAAAATCCTAAGGTTGTAGTAGGTTTCGATAACAGAAAAATGAGTAAAGAAACTGCGATGCTGGTTGCAGACATCTTATCTAGTAAAAAAATAGAAGTGCTCTTTTATAGCAATAGTGTAATTTCTCCCTTAATCTCTTATATGACAAGAACAAATGATTTAGGGGAAAAACAATACGGAATAATGATTACAGCAAGTCATAATCCCGCCCAGTATAACGGCATAAAAATGTTTATAGATTCTGGAATGGATTCCGATGATAAATTCTGCAAGCGAATTGAAGAAGTCGCAAATTCTATAGATTACGATAAAATAAAAAATTTAAAAGATAAAAGTGACAAAAACTTAGTTAAAGAAATTACAGATATAAGTTATTTCTGCAAAAAGGTTATAAGTTTTGTTGATAAAGAAAACATTAAAAATAAAAATATGAAAGTTTTATTTAATGCAATGCATGGCAGTTCTGTTAATTTTATTTCAAAGATAACAAGTGAATTAGAAATGACAAATATCAAAATAATGAACACAAACCTAGACACTAATTTTGGGGGAATGCTCCCAGCACCTTACAAGTGTAATTTAGTTGAACAACAAAAATTAGTAAAGGCTAATAATTATGATTTAGGAATTGCCTTTGATGGTGATGGAGATAGAATTTCGATAATAGATAAAGATGGAAAATATTACGATTGTAATTTTATATTTCCTGTAATCTACGAGTTTCTGCTAAAAAAAGGATATAAAGGCGATGTTGCTAAAAATTATGCCTTATCAAATTTAATTAAATTGATAGCAGAAGATTATGGATATAAATGCCACGAAACAAAAGTTGGATTTAAACATATTGAAAACCTATTAAAAAACACTGATACTTTTATTGGTGGCGAAACAAATGGAATAGCTTTCAAAAATCATATTTACTCAAAAGATGGGATTGTCATAGCTTTCTTATTAATAGACCTGTTGTCCTCTCAACAAAAAACATTTGGACAAATCTTATCCGAACTTCAAAAGAAATATAATTTTAAAACTGAAGTCGTTGAATATGCCTACCCTATAACCGATGAAAAGAAAAAACAAATTACTAAATTATTATTTGAAGATAAAAAATTGCCAGAATCAAAAATAGAAGTTAAAGATGTCTCTTATATAGATGGATTAAAAATAAATTATAAAAACAACTATTGGGGAGTTTTACGATTCAGTGGAAATGAAAATGTTATTCGCCTTTTCGCAGAAATGCCAACATTAAAAAAAGCCAATAAGCAAATCGCAATTTACGAAAAATTTATCGGCGTTAAAGTTAGGCAATAAAAATAGATTATCGAAACAATGTTAAACAATAACTAATTCTTTTTTTTAATTCGCTAAATAATGTTACCTCCTACCCTTCTAAGGATCTAATTTTTACTAAAAATAACATTTTTTTCTTAACCCATCAAAACTATTAAATAAAAAAATTTTATTACTGATATGTAATAAAATTTTTTTCTTTTGTTCCAGATAATTATTTCTTTCCTGCTTTTTTAGTTACTTTTTTAGCTGGAGCTTTCTTAGCTACTTTTTTAGCTGGAGCTTTCTTAGCTGGAGCTGCTTTTTTTGCTACTGCCATGTTTAATTTCCCCCTTTTTTTGAAGTAAATAATCACTTCAAAATCGTTATATCAAATCCAAATAATAAATGCAAACAAAAATAATACAATTTTTGCTAAATTTTTACATTTTTTTCACTTAACGTTTTTTTATTAAAAAAAGTTCATATTAACTTCAAATTAAACGAAAAAATCATAATACTTTAAAAACTTGAAATTAGAATAAAACAATGCTATTATAAATAGACTTAAAAAATATGTTCCTGTAGCACAGCTGGATAGTGCAGTGCCCTCCTAAGGTTATGGGCAAAAACGATTTCAATCTTCTAAAACCCTTTATTTATGGGCATTTCCGCCACTTTCTGTTAAGCGAAAACTTGAAAAGTGTATAAAAAACTGCACCATAGAATTAGCCGACATCTCTTGCAAATTATTGCATTTCGAAACATTTCCTGCAAAATAATGCATATCTAAAATTGGTAAATAATTGCTTTGGAAAACAAATCGTGTTAAAATAAGCGAGTAAATAATATGTTCGAGTAGCTCAGCAGGATAGAGCATCGGTTTCCTAAACCGCAGATCGGAGGTTCGAATCCTCTCTCGAACACCAAAAAAAAGACGACCTATTTAGTCGTCTTTGATAAAATATAAATTAAAGTTAGTTTTCCTATTAAAAGCATTTTCTGGCCTCATTATATAATTCCATGAATCCTGATAGCACAAATTTGTTGCGAAAGATTTGTCTTTTATAAAATCCAAGAACATATATTCATATCCAAAGTATTGATCTGCAAAAGAATTAGCCAATTTCTTTTTTTCATTATCAGTTTGCACATTTGGATTATTATGTAATACATGTTCTAAATTACAAGAAAAATAATAACATTCATATTGCAAAAGAACCTTCTCCTTGCCAATAGAAACAAAATTTGTATTGGCAATCTTTTTTAATACATCTCTTTTATTTTTATTGCGAACTATTATCCCTTTAATATTAGGTACTTTATATTGCTGTCCACTAAATATTTTTTCATCTTCATCATTTTTAACAATACAACTATCTAACATAAAAACGCCATCTGTATCTATTAAATGAACAACTTTTTTAATATTTTTCAATTCGTAATGTTTGTTTTGTGGTTCTTCTAAAAATTCAATCACTTTCTTAGAAATATTTTTTACTATGTTATATTGGCAACTTTTTGCTGTTATATCTCCGCGAATTATTTTAAATTTATTTTTTTTATTTGAATCTAACTGGTTTAATATATTTTCAAAACATGTTTGTTCTGACATTCCTTCTACAATAAACAATATAATTTGTTTATCCATTTTTTTCCATCCTTTTAAGGATGATTTCTAAACCTGCCATGTCATCATCATTATAAAGATATTCCTTTTGCCCACCTAATTCAACTGTCCTAAGATAAAAATCACGCAAATTATTGTTCTTTTTTACATTTGACATCTTAATATATCTGTTTAATGGATTTGATGTGCTAAAATAGATACAATTTTTATTAAGAATTTCTAATGGCCTTAAATTATGAGAAGAGAAGAATAATTGTCCCTTACCTTCTTTGGATAATAAACATAATAGATTGCCAAGTAAGTACTCAAAAATTCCCGCATCAAGTTCATCAATTGCTACAAATATATCATCATAAGTACAATAAGCAATTAATGTTTGAATTATCGAAATAATTTTTAAAATCCCGGTAGACTCATTTCTCATCGGTATTTTAAAACCATCTCTATTGGTTACTAATTCAATTGATTTTCCACTTTGACCATTTGTAAGAATACATTCATTTGCTATAATTTCAA
>JAQVQJ010000075.1 GCA_028701635.1 Clostridia bacterium
GATATGTTTACTATCACTGCAATCATTCGGCAGATAGATATTGTAGTGAGAAAACGATAAGAGAGGAAGAATTGATTGAGCAGTTAATGCAGTTGATAGACAAGATTGATATCGATGAGATTGAGGCAAGGGAAAAAATAGAGGTAGAGATAAATAAATACAAGCAGTTTAGTTATGCAGTGTTGGGAAGAGAAACAGAATTTGATAAAAAGACGATCGAGGCAGATCTAAGGAATTATATAAAACACGTGCTTAGAACTGGTACAAAGGACCAAAAAAGAGAAATTTTGGATTGTATTAAGAGTGAGATAGTGGTGTTAGATAAGAAGATTTTACTTAAAAATTAAACCTGTTAAAAAAGCATTTTTAGTGATAGAATTAGAAAATACTATGAATCAAAGTGATACAGAAAAAACATTACTTAAGAAAATCACAGAATTAGAGGCTGAACTTAAGAAAGTTAAAAAACAGAAAAAATATGGATTGGTTTGGGAGGACAAGCCTGAACAAATAGTGGAAGATTGTAAACACAATGTTCCTATTTTACGTCTAAAGGAAAAGAAGAAAGGAATTGATCCTGTTATTATTACAGATAAATTAAAAGATGAAAATATTTTAATTGAGGGTGACAACTATCATGCTCTTTCTGTCTTAAATTATACTCACAAAGGTAAAATTGATGTTATCTATATTGATCCGCCATATAATACAGGAAATAATGATTTTATATACAACGATAATATTGTAGATAAAGAAGATAGTTTTAGGCATAGTAAATGGTTGTCTTTTATGAGTTCCAGATTAAAATTAACAAAAGATCTTCTAAAAGAAAACGGGGTAATGTTTATTTCTATTGATGATAATGAATTATTTAATTTAAAGATTTTAATAGATGAAATATTTGGAGATGGTAATTTTGAATTGTTAGTTTGGGATAAAGTAACTGGTAATAAAAATGCTGGTAGTGGAAAAATGAAAATAACATATCGATTTAGAAAAGATCATGAGTATATTGTCTGTGTGTATAAAAATAAAGAAATTATAAAATTCATAAAACCTACAGGAATAAAAGAGTTTAAAAATGATTATGGAAACATAGATAATGACCCTAGAGGTAACTGGATGAGTTGTGAGATATGTAAAAGTGAGGAAAAAAGTATTCCAAACGGAAAAAACTTTTTTACATTTACAACCCCATTTAATAAAAAAATTACTAGACAATGGCATTATTCACAAGATGAATTAGATGAATTAGTAAAAGATAACAGAATATATTTTGGAAATGGAAACATAATTCCAAGATTAAAAAAATTCTTAGATGAAGAATCAGAAATAACACCAACTTCTATATTACAAAAAATTGCTTCTACTACTGATGGTAATAGAGATTCATTAAAAATTGATATCCCATTTGATAATCCAAAACCAATAGAATTAATTAAATACTTACTTAATTTAGTTGTTCAAAAAAATAACAAATCAATAGTTCTTGATTTTTTTGCAGGATCTGGAACAACCGGACATGCTGTCCTTGATCTTAATAAACAAGATGGAGGGAATCGTAAATTTATTCTTTGTACTAATAATGAAAATAATATTTGCGAAGAAATAACTTATAAAAGGTTAAATCGAGCTATCATAGGTTATAAAAACAAAAAAGATGAAAATATTGATAGTTTGGGTGGAAATCTTTGTTATTACAAAACAGCTTTAGTTGATATAAAAAAACTTTACAACGTATCAGATCAAGATAAAGTTAATTTAACATATCAAGCCGGTGAGATGATTGGATTTAAAGAAAACACACTAAATGAAATAGAAAAAAATGACTGGTGGCAAATATTTGAAGGTAATGGAAAAATTACGGCTATATATTTTAAAGAAGATAAAGAAAAATTATTAAAATTAGTAGAAACTCTTGAAAAGAAAAATCAACCAACCTCTTTATATATATTTAGTTGGGGTAAGAATGAATACAAGAGTGAATATAGTTCATCAAATATTAGAGTCGAAGATATACCAGAGCCAATACTTGAGGTATATAAAGAAATTAATTGTCTATAAAATATATGTTTCCACTTAAACCATTTCAAGAAATCGCAGTTTCTAAACTTAAAGATCAGTTTCTAGATCTTTGGAAATCTAATTCTGATAGAATTCCACTAGTTTTTAAATCTCCAACAGGTTCTGGCAAAACAATAATGCTTGCTCAATTTTTGCGTGATATTATTTCTGACCCTCGTTTTATTGGTAATGATGTAGTATTTTTGTGGATGTCAAAAGGCCCTACTCTTGTAGAACAAAGTAAAAACAAACTTTTTGAATATTACGGAGGTGCTTCTGAATTAGAGCTTCTAGATATTAATGATTTAAACAGAAAAGTAATGACACGGAACAGTGTCTTCTTCATAAACTGGGAAAAGCTTAAGGGGCAATCCAAAGATGTTTTAAAAATTCGTCGTGAGAATGAACAAGATATCTCTTTTGATGGAATGATAGAAGCTACACATGAAGAAAAAAGAAAAATAGTTGTAATAATAGACGAGGAACACCTTGGAGCAGATACAGACAAAGCTCTTGAACTTATCGATGGACTTATAAAACCTAAAATACTTATTCGTGCTTCTGCTACTCCTAAATATGAACCAACACTTAGTGATCTTGAGGATAAAAAAGCAGGATTTATTCGTGTAAGAAGAGAGGATGTTATAAGAGAAGGTTTAATAAAGGAAAAAATTATATTTCAAACGGAAGAAGATTTAAACCAGAAACAATTTAAAGGAATGGATCAAGATAAGATACTTGTTGAGCTAGCTTATCAAAAAAGAAATGAACTTATCTCTTATTATAAAGATTTAAACATAGACATAAATCCTTTGGTGCTTATTCAGTTGCCTAACGATGATAAAGCATCTAAAGAAACAAACAATACAACAAAACTAGATATAGTTATTCAACATTTAAAGGAAAAGAAAATACAAGAAAAAGATATAGCAATATGGCTATCTGAAGATAAAGTTAATTTAGAAGATCTTGAGAAAAATAATTCAAATATTTCATTCTTACTATTCAAACAGGCTGTTGCAACTGGATGGGATTGCCCAAGGGCAAGTGTTTTGGTTATGTATAGAGAAATTAAAAATCCAACGTTCGCTATTCAAACAGTTGGGCGTATTTTGCGTATGCCTCTAGGTGTTCATTTTGGAAAGCCAGAATTGAATTTAGGCTATTTATATACAAACTATAAGAGAAATGAGGTTATAAGCGAATATGGCAAGAATAAGAATGAAAATAAACCAGCTATATATGGAAGTTACAGAAAGAAAGATATCAAACCATTAAAGATAGAATCTGTGTTTATGAGTCGTGCTGACTATAACGATCTTGGGGATTCGTTTCAGACTACATTTAAAAAAATAGCTAATAAACATTTTAATATAAAAGGTGCTAATTATAGCAAAGAATTATCGGCAAAAGGTCTTGATGTAAAACCTAAAGTCACTAATGGAATAATCGTCGGAGTTGAAATTGATGATTACGATAATTTTACAAAAGAATTATTAGCAGAAGGAGGAAGTCATGATCAAGAAATGTCTCAATCAGATATTGAGAAACTTTATAACCTTGTCTGTTTTAATATTATAAGAAAGCAAACTGATGAAAATAAAAAATTTGCACCAGAGCGTTCATGGGGGAAATTAAAGACAGCTTTAAATGTTTGGCTTCTACCTATGTTTGGAAATGACCGTCTTCAAGCATACAAAATTATACTTAATGATCTTCTAAGGGAAAGTAGTATCTTGAAACCTGTTATAGGCGAAGCTCTTGAAACTTATCGTCCTATTCGTGAACAAGAAGTAAATAAAAAATCAGAAAGAGCAAAGAGAACCGAGATTATTGAAATTCCTCGTGAATCATTGTTCTTTACAGATAATTATGAAGAAGTAAAAGGAATAAAAAAATCAGCAATGGAACCATTCTATGCCCAGATAGATATTGTGGATAATGAGAAAATGTTTATAAAACTTTTAGAAGAAAAAGGTAATTCTATTGAATGGTGGTATAAAAACGGAGACTCTGGAAGTGAATTCTTGTCAATTTCTTATTACAATCCTGATGAGAATAAAGAAAAGTTATTCTATCCTGATTGGATAATTAAAACAAAAACAAAAACTTGGATCATTGATACTAAGGCTGGTTTTACCGCAGAATCAAATGATACTAAATATAAAGCAGAAGCACTACAAGAATGGCTTAAGAATAAGAAAGGATTTGAAGGAGGAATAGCGGTTAAAGATGAAAATGGTTGGAAAATAAATAATAATAAAGAATATTCTTACACCCCAGCTATGAAGGGATGGATTACTTTTAAGATTTAATTATCTATGATTGATAATGAACACCAGGCCTACGATACACATTTTAACTATATAAATTGTTTAGATAGTTTAGTAAAAAATGTTGATCTAAAAAGTAATTACTCTCTTAAAAAAGTTAAAATTCCAGAAGTTGAAAATAAAAAAAACTTAATCGATTTAACAAAAAAATCTTTAAATGATGAAAGTAAAATAGTTCAGATAGATAATAATTACTCCTATGCTTCTACTTCGTGGTTACCTATAAAGTCTTATTATCTAATATTTAATATACTACTAACGATAGAATACATTTTAAAAGTCCAAAAATCTACATTCAGGATAAGTCATTCTAGTTGTGTGGATGAGTTTACTAGAAAATTGAAGGAAAAAGAAATTGAATTTTCTAGTGATACATTAAATCAAGTTTTTGATAGTTCTATACTTAAGCACAAAGTAAAAAGTGGAGCAAATTTAAGCCACAGCACTTCTAACTGTGATATGTACATAATGGCTATTCGTAAAATAGCTATTTATAAAACGGAAGACTGGAAACAGAAAAATCATATTGATTTAAGGAAGAAAACTCACAAAATAAAATATCAACAATATCTAAATTCGTTTTTAGTATCTATTTTTGATTTTCCGTATTATATGAGAATTAGATCTAATTATAGAGATTTTGCTTTTATTGAAGGTGTATCGACAGAAGAAACAGCTAATTACTTCAATAAGTTTTTTAATTTTACTGTATTTTTTGTAAAATCATTAGAGAAATTAAAAAAAGATTTAATAAATGCAAGAATATAATATATGGATTTTAATGATTTTTTAAAAGGTTTTGAAAGTTTTAATTTGGAAAATTCAAAATATATAGAGTGGCTTGATGATATAAGAGAAAAAGATAACGATCTCTTTCTTACGATAAAAGAAATAATGCCTATATTTTTTGAATATTCAAAAAACACAAAATATCCTAAAACAACACTAGCATTATTATCTTTTCAAACACACTTATCTACTATTAAAAATGCAATAATAGATTTATCTGAAGAAAACAATATTTACAGTATAAAAGCACTCTATCGAATTTTATTAGAACATTTAATGAAAGGTGTTTATATATGGTCTAGATATTTAAAAGAAAAAAATGATGAAGTTGGTATTGAATATAATAATTTAATGAAAATTGGTGAAAACTTAAAATATGGTAATTCCATAAAACAACTATCTATTATTTTGGATGCAGAAACTAAAAATATGGATGTTTGGGATACACTTTGTAAATATGATAATAATTTAAAAAAGATGAATAAAAAGGATATTACAAATATTATAAGTAAATTTGATTATAAGAATATTGCAAAATATTTAATAGATAATAAGACTTTTATACATGACCTTGTTCCAACAATAATCTCTGAATATTCAGAATTATCTTCTTTTGTACATGGTGGGCCAAATGCCGTAGATGAATATTCATCTACACTTTATAATAAGCAATTTGAAGAATATAAAGGAATGATAAGGTTTGCCTTAAATATGTGTCAAATATTTTCTTTTTCAGTATTTGCTATTATGGTAAAAGATGTAAATGATGAGCAGAAAGAAAAATTGATGCCTCTTTTGTCTAAATTACAGAAAAGAAGTAATTTTGTATAAATATGATAAAAGCGACCTTCCCAGACGCGGGTCGGTCGCTTTCACCAAATTTATCTGCTCCCCGGGTAGGGATCGAACCTACGACCTTAGAGTTAACAGCTCTCTGCTCTACCGCTGAGCTACCGGGGAATATTATTTCTGCTATTTTGTTTTTAAAACAGCAAAGATATAATACCAAAAATATTCAAAAAAAGCAAAACCCCAAATGCTTGGGGTTTTGCTTTTTTCAGTGTGTATTAAGCAGTTTTTTCTTTTTTGAACTGACGCATTATAACTCGGTAAACAACAATTATTCCTAAAATCAAGATTATGGTCAAAATCCATTGTCCAAAAGTATTTGGTAAAAATCCATAACTATTATTTCTTGTGTAATTATTCCCGTTATCATAGGCCCCAAAAGCTGAAGCGGCCATATAATTTGGATAAACTCCTTGAGCTT
>JAQVQJ010000076.1 GCA_028701635.1 Clostridia bacterium
CGCATCATCTGGGGCGGCTCACCGTGTTCGCCGGCGTGCGCGATCTGCCCACGCGCGTCAAATGCGCGATCCTGCCCTGGCACACGCTGCATGCCGCGCTGCATTCGGTCGCGGATATTTCGACCGAATCCGACCAGGACCCGATGCACGCGCCGATCGGCGATGCGTAAACGAAGCCTGCCATGCCGAAAATAGCCGACATTGAAGACACACCGAATCCGAACGCGAAGAAGTTCATCCTCAAGGACCCGCTGACCTGGGGCATCACGTAAAGACATTTAACAGAGGAACTATTGCGATAATAGCGCACCAACCCATTACTAAATAACAGATTTGTGAAAAAACTTTAATAAATTTATTATGGATACTAATTGCATTAAGAGTTATACCAATAATAGCAAAAGACCAAATTAGGCACAATAAAGTAATTCCCCAAGCAGAATCCTTTAGAGAAATTAAACAAATTGGGGTATAACTTCCTGCTATAAATAAAAAAATTGAACAGTGATCAAATATTCTGAATAGTTTCTTTGCTTTATTTTTTCTAAGGAAATGATAAATGGAACTCATTGTGAATAGGATTATCATACTAAATCCATATATAATGGAACTAATAATTGCCACACCATCTCCATTTTTTATTGAAAAAACAAGTAGGAGAATAGTCGCAATTATTGAAAAAGCACCCCCAACAATATGTGTTACAGCATTAAAAATTTCTTCCCCTTTAGTATAATTAGGAAAATCTTTTTTATTTTTAATAATTTTTTCATCTTTCATTCTTACGCCTTATTTATATTATGTTATATTTTGATTTTAACCAACAAATTTATTCGTCATTAAATTAATTAAAATAAAGACGAATTTGTATAAGAAGGTAAAAATTTAATATGCCACATAATCGAACCTTTTTCGACAGAAGGTGAGATTTTTTTTATTGTGGGAAGTGTTAAGATTGCATTAGCAAGAAAGATGGAGGTTGTTATGCAGATTAGAAATAGGATTTACAACAATACTCTTTATATTGTTTTAAGTGGGGAGTTAGATGAACATTCTGCTCAGACAGTAAGAATTTCACTTGATGAACTTTTTGATGAAAGTCATTTTAATCAGGTGATAATTGATTTATCCGAACTTGATTTTATGGACAGCACGGGAATTGGTGTTTTGCTTGGCAGATATAAAAAATTGAAGGCCAAGAACACTCCTATTTTTATTTGCAATCCTTCTACGCATGCGGAGAAGATATTTAGGATGACTGGACTTTACGAAATTATGCCCAAGATATCATAAACGCGGTTTTAACTGCGTTTACTGCCACAATTTTGACACAGTCATTTACGTTAAGTAAGCTCCTGCCGCCAAAACGCGCCGAGCCTTGCAGATAACCTTCTTTTTATGCTAAAAAGAAGCAAAAAACTTGGGGGATTTCGATGTCCCCCAAACCCCTTGAGACGACCCTTGGCGAAGTTGGGCGTTGGAATAGAATAATTCTATTAGGAGAGAGAAAGTATGAATATTATTAATGAAATGACATTAACATTTAAGGCGATTTCGGAAAATGAAGGATTTGCGAGAAGTGCAGTTGCTGCATTTTGTGTGCAAATAAATCCTACCCTCGATGAAATTACTGATATAAAGACTGCAGTCAGCGAAGCGGTAACCAACTCGGTTGTGCATGCCTATCCTAAGGAGGCGGGGGATATAAATGTAAATGTAAAATTAACTTTAGACAGCGTTATTATTTCTGTTTCTGATAACGGAATTGGAATTACGGATTTCGAGCAAGCACGACAACCATTTTTTACTACTAAACCGGAGCAGGAAAGAAGTGGTATGGGCTTTACAGTTATGGAAAGTTTTATGGATAAAGTGTATATGATCAAAAATAGGGGCAAGGGTGTTACTATACTCATGGAAAAGAAATTTGGAGGGTCGGAGAAAAAAGTTATAGGTGGGTGATGTTAAGTCAAGAAATAACACTCTCCTTGATACAAAAATCCAAAAATGGCGACGCGGAATCAAAACAAATATTAGTTATTGAAAATTCTCCTCTAATTAAAAGTATTATTAGAAGATATATTGGAAAGGGGATAGAATATGATGATTTATATCAACTCGGTTGTCTGGGATTTATTAAGGCAATAAACAATTTTGATCCAAGTTTTAATGTAAAGTTTTCAACCTATGTTGTTCCGATGATAATAGGAGAAATTAAAAGATTTATGCGTGATGATGGAACTATAAAAGTTTCTCGAACAATTAAATGTTTAAACCTACAAATTAATAGATTTATTGAGCAGTATTTAAAAGAAAATGAAGATAAACCATCGATTGAAGTTATTGCAAAGGAATTTAATATTCCAACACACGATGTTGTTTTTGCTATGGACTCAGCAAAGATGCCCATTTCCCTTTATACTCCTTTCGAAGATGATGAAGACAATAGCCTTTTGATGATTGATAGATTTTGTCAGCATAATCAAAGTGAAGAAATCTTTGACGAAATTATATTACGTGATGCTTTAAGAAATTTAGAGGGGAGAGATAAAAAAATAATTCTTCTGCGTTATTTTAAAAACAAAACTCAAAGTGAAATAGCGAAAGAATTAAATATATCTCAAGTCCAGGTATCCCGAATTGAAACAAGAGTTTTAGAAAAAATGAGAGAAAAACTAGGAGATAAAATAACTTCTTAGTCCTTATTTGTCCTCTGGAGGTAATCCATCTAATATTAATTGTTCATATTTTTTATTAATTGTGCAGTTTGCTTGTCCAATAATTGGAAAGATGAGGTCTAGTATATTATTTGAAATCAACCCAAAATAACTCATTAACTCTATAAAAGAGGTATTTTTTTCAGTTGAAAGTTTGTTGTTGAATCCATTTTCAATAACAAAGGTTTTCGCTGTTATTTTTGTTTCAGAGTTTTCATGAGAAAGGGTTAAAATTTTTTCATAACTTGAAGGACTCTCATTAATTAAAAATTTACAGTCGGGGTGGATAATAAATTGCTTTGTTAATTCAAACATAGTTTTTGTATTTTGTGTAACTGAATCTGTAAATTTTTTCAGTTTTAAGGAAAAAGCAAACTTTTTATTTTTATCTAACAATGATATTATTTTTAAACAATTGCGAGTTATTCTTTCTATTTGCTTGATGGAATTTATTAATCTTTCAATTTCTTTGTAAAGACTGTCGTCGTCTGTTGCAATTCTTATAACGTAAAAATTAAACTTATTAACCAACTCATCATATTCAGTTAGTTTTTCAAATAGTTTTTTATATTTTTTACTATCAGGTAACGATACATATTCTATTGTTTCGCTATATAAGGTTGTTATGGTTTCAAAGAATAATACTAATTTTTCATTTGCTTTTGCTAAGGAAACTTGAATAGATTCGTTTTTGATATCGTTAATTTCAAGAGGATTTGCACTACTGCGTTTTCCAGGCAATATTTTTCGGATTAAATAAACAGAAGGTTTTAATAAAGGAATTGCTATAAGCCCTGTTACTATACTAAATGATAAATTTATAAATGCTATTTTAAAAGTAGGTTCAGTAACCCAAGAGAAGAGATAAGAAATCCAAGGCAAAAGTGAAATTAAACTAAATACTATTACTCCTAAAAGAGAAACTAAGATATGAAAGAGTCCTATTCTTTTGCCATCTATGTTAGATGAAAAACTTATTAAAAAGGCTGTTGTAAGTGCAGAGCCTAAATTTGCTCCATAGACTAAATATGCTGCTGATTCTATCGTTATTATTCCTGTTACACTTGCCGTCCCAACTAAGGTCATAATAAAGGCTACTGTAGCCAAAGAACTTTGCGTAATCAAAGTAAAAGCGACACCGAGTAATATCAATAAAACTGGATTGGTTAAAGTATGGAAGAAATTTATCAAACTCGGATTAGTGCTAAAAATTGAGGCTCCGTCCCCAATCAGAGTCATTCCTATAAAGATTAAAGAAAAACCTATTATTGCCGTAGCAATATTCTTCAGTAGAGGCTTTTTTGATAAAATGAAAAGTAAAATGCCAACACCAGCAAAAGCGCAAAATATTTCTTTTATGTTAAAAGTTGTGAAAGAAATTAAAAAATTTGGAACGAATGAGGCCATACCGCTTCCAAGAGCAAGAGAAACGCCTTGAAAAAGACTTATAAGCCCAGCGGAAGTAAATCCTACTATCATAGTTATTCCGGCGGTGCTACTCTGCAATATTGAAGTAAAAACAAATCCCGACCCTACCGCTGAAAATCGATTTCCTGAAAATTTATTTATAGTTTGTCGCATTTTATTTCCAGATATTTTTTCTATATTGTTACTAAAAGTGTGTAGTCCAAATAAAAAAGTTCCGAATCCGGCAATAATAAGCAAAATGCTGTTTAACATTTATTCTCCGTTTATATTTTTAAAATTAGCAATTTACATTATATTTGTCAAATAAAAAAGGGATATTCAATGTTTTAATACAAAAAATTTGACATTTGTTTAATAAGATGCTTTAATTTAAAGAAATGGAGACAAAATGAAAAAAATTATTTTGACGGGAATTAAGCCAACCGGCACTATGCATTTAGGTAACTATTTTGGAGCGATTAAACCCGCTTTGGAATTAATAGATAAACTTGAAGGGCAGGCATTATTTTTTGTAGCAGATTATCACGCTTTAAACACTGTGAAAAATAAAGAAACTTTTAGAGAAAATTTTTATGATTTGGCAGCAACTTGGCTTGCATGTGGTTTAGATAAAAAAAATGTAATCTTTTATCGACAGTCAGATATTCCAGAAATTTTTGAACTTAACTGGATTCTTTCAAATGTTACACCGAAGGGATTGATGAATAGAGCACACGCATATAAGGCAACAGTTGACGAAAATTTAAAGAATGGCGAAGAGCAAGATTCCGGGATAAATATGGGGCTATATAATTACCCTATATTGATGGCGGCGGATATTTTAGCAATGCAGACCGACATTGTTCCTGTTGGCGAGGATCAAAAACAGCACGTTGAGATAGCAAGAGAAATTGCTAGAATTTTCGATAACACTTATGGGGAATGTTTAACTTTGCCTAACCTTTTTATTAAAGAAGGAGTGGGAACTATACCAGGAATAGATGGAAGAAAAATGAGCAAAAGTTATAACAATGTAATTCCTCTTTTCTCAGATGAAAATACACTTAAAAAATGTATTAATAAAATTGTAACTGACAGTTCTCTTCAAACAGATCCAAAACCTGTTGACTGTTATCTTTTCAAAATTTATGAGTTGTTTGCTAGTCAAAAGCAAATAGACTTTATGAAAAAAAGATTTGCTCAGGGAATTTCTTGGGGCGAAGTAAAAAAAGAAGTTTTTGAAGTTGCGAACGATTACTTGAAAGAAATGAGAGAAAAATATAACTATTATTTAAATAATCGCAAGAAAATAGATGAAATATTAGTTGAAGGGTCAGAAAAGGCAAGAAAGATTGCCGGAGAAACCCTAAAAATAGTTAGAGAAAGAATAGGGAAATAAAAATTTTAAATAAATATCAGATCTCTTTAAGGTTTTTTAAAGGGATTTAATAATTTCTGTCGAAATAAATATAATGTTACCACTATTAAAAGAGGAAAAATTGCAAAGTAGAAAATTACCTAGTGATTGGCTGAGTGAGCTTAAATCAAAGAATGATATAGTTACAACTATTTCATCATACATACCGGTAGTAAAAAAGGGGAGACAATATTGGGCTCGCTGTCCTTTTCATAACGAAAAAACACCTTCATTTTCAATTAATGAAGAGGGGCAATATTACCATTGCTTTGGGTGTGGAGAAAGCGGAGACGTTATAACCTTTGTTCAAAAAATGGAGTCAATTTCCACAGGAGATGCTATTAGAAAATTAGCGGAAAAAGCGGGATTAGAAATGCCAATGCTGGAAGATGGGGAAAAGATTGCAGAAAAAAAGAAAAGAAAAGATGAATCAATAAAAGCGCTTAATTTAACTAAGAATTTTTACATAAAAAATTTATATGAGCCATCGGCAAAATTAGCCCAAGAATATGTGAAAAAGAGAGGCTTTAAAAAGAGTGATTTAGATAGATTCCAAATTGGTTATTCGAACGGCAATAGCATTATGAAATATCTTGAAAGTAATAAAATAGACAGAGAAATAATGTTAGAAGCGGGAATAATAACTGAAATAGATGGAAATGCCTATGACCATATTTATAACCGATTGGCTTTTCCTATTATAAATACCTATGGCGATTGTATAGGATTTAGCGGAAGGATATTGGAAAACAATCCAGAAAAAGCAAAATATAAAAATACCTCACAAACTATTCTTTTCGATAAAGGCTCCACAATATATGGAATTAATTTATTAAAAGAAGAAAAAAAGAAAGGGAATTTAGATAAAATAATATTGGTTGAGG
>JAQVQJ010000077.1 GCA_028701635.1 Clostridia bacterium
TAGGCCAAACCAGCCGCTAATAAAAACACTAGTAATAAAATAATTATTTTAAATATTTTTAGTTTTTCTTCCATACCATTTATTATACCAAAAAACAGCTAGTATTTATACTAAATAAGTAGGGCTCGCGTGGCAGGATGCGTTTCGAACATATAATTGGGCTAAAGCTGTGGGAGATCTAGAGACCACAACGAAAGAAATTAATCACTTATTGTCTTTAGTGTAAAATCACAATGTCAGTTTTTGTTTATTTATTTTTTAAAAATTCGCCGCCGCCGCTTTTTACGAACGTTAGTTGCTCGAGGGGGTTACCCCTTCAGCCACTGTCCCCATGTTATTTAATAAAAAAGTAGTGGTACCTGCAAAGAAGCAAAAAAATTTTATTATGATAAATCTATAAAAAATTATGAAAAAACACCCCTCTATACGCCAAGTAAAATATGCCTACGGGATCATGAATGAGAGCAAGACAAAACAGCAGATTGCCTTAGAATCTGGCTTTTCTCCTAGCACAGCTCGTGTTCCTCAATTAATCGAGAATAAGCTCGGTTTTAAGCTCGCTGTGGCCCAATTAGCTGGTGAAATGGGTAATGTTGCCATGAAGCTTATGTACGAGCTCCAGGCACGAGATATGAGCAAAATGAGTGATAAAGATCTGCTTTATTCACTAGATGTTATTTCAAAGACTCATGAGCGTTTTACTTCAAAGTTACTCTGATTTTATCTTTAAATTAAATGTGATATTATATAAATACAATTTAATATTTGAGTAGCCTAAACCAATAAGTAATTATTGGCATGGTGAATAAGTCCGTTCAAGATAAAAACCCCATCATGTGGTCTTGTCTTGAACGGCCGTATATCGAAAGATATATGGAGAACGAAAGTTCTCATCCATGTGGTGGGATTTTTGTTTTAATTTTAATTTATATTTTTATGAAATCACTTTATAAATGGCAAAAAATAGTTTTAGGAGTAATAGCATTTTTATCATTTATTTCTCCATGGTTAGCAAAAGGATCAGAAATTGGAGCTTCTGGGTTAATAAGTGGAGTTATGAGTTTAGCTGTAAATACATTAATTGTTTTTGTTTTATTTAAAATTGGTAACAAGATTTTTAAAAGCAAAAAATAATATGACTGAAAAACAAAACAATATTATAGAGGGTGTTTTGATTGGTATTGTAGCCACTATGATTTTAATGTTTTTATTAAAAGATAATAAGGAACCTACTTGGTGGTGTGCTTATCTTTCACAAAGCGAAGCAAATTATTGTTATCACCTTTATGATAAAGCAGTAAATATTATTGACAATATACCAGAAGAAGAAATGCCCCCTATGCCACTTTAATATTATTATTAATAAAAATAATTTATGAATAAAAAAATAACATATTTAACTTTAATAATCCTATTGATAATAACTGTTTCTAGTTTGTATTTTATATATAAATATTCTAAAAATGTTAGCGTGACACAAAGTAACATGTTTATGGATGATATTTCTAAATGTCCAGATATAAACACCAGCGATAGATATGTTTGTTTACATAATTTAGCTGAGACAACAAATAAAGAAACAGATGCTCTTGTTGATAAACTTATTACTCAAGCTCCTATACGTTTAAAGGAAATAACAAAAACTCAAACAGGACCAGTCTCTTTTGTTTATGGTGGTAGAGATTTTCTAACCGATTTACCTATCCAGGTAGAAAAAGCACAAAAAGCTAAAGATGACTATATAAACAGTGTTTGTAATTTAAATTCAATGAAAATCTATGGTGGTAGCGGTGTGGATCTTGAAATAGAAGCATGTAAATACCATTTTACTAATGAGTATTTACAAATACTTAAAAAACTTGAAGGTGGTTTAAATGTGGAAGAATAACACTACTTGTTTTTATGTTTATAATAACTCTTCATTAAATTAACTATCACCATGCTCATATCTCTAGTTAGTTTATTTGTTTTTTCAACATAATCTAATGACTCGATTTTGAGGTGCTCATTTATATATTCATGAATTACCGCATCGCAATAAAAATATCGAGTTGTCTCTATTGTTCCACCCATGGAATAATAAGCTTTTTTATTTGACTCATCTTTGGGCGTATTAAAGAATCTTTTTATAAAAGAATTTCTAAGTTGTGTGCCTGAATGATCATAATGATATGTGATATTACTTCTAACTCTTGCAATTTTAGACAGATAACTGTTTGAATTATTGTTAGGATTTAAAGCTAACGCTAAAATATTGGTCCACTTGTCCTTTAATTCTTTATTTAACCCTTTTTCTATTAACTTAAATTTAAAACTGTTTATTGTACCTTTATTTTTTTCTAACACTTTTAAAAATTCATCAATTAAGGCTACTGATAATTTAACTATTTGCAATTGTATGCCAGCATATTCACCAGCATGTGCATTTATTTCACCTGGAATTGGTTTTTCATAGTGTTTTTTTATAAGGTCATTAAATAATATAATCCCTTTCAAATCATTAAAAATTAATCCTAGGGATAAAAATAAATTATCAACATCATCTGCATTTGATTTATCAATAATTTTAGACGGCTGTATTGATTCTAAATCACAAGTAAATTTATCCATAGTTTTATATAGTTCAATTTATTTTTGAATTTCCTCAATCAATAAATTAATTAATTCCAATAGATTTTTTCTAATCTGTTCTTTCTTTTCAAAACCATCACAAATGTTTTTTATTTCTTTGCTATCTAATTCTTCTTTAATTTTCTCTAATTTTTCTTTCCTAACTCTTTTTACTATTAATTGTCTTTCTAGTTCTGTATAACTATTCCAATCTTTAAATTCATCTTCACTTAAATTATCTTTATAAATCATAAGTGTTTGCCAAAAATGAAAGTATCTAAAAATTATTTGCAACGTTTCATTTTTTTGAGAAATCTCTTCTTCTCTCATCATTTCAGCTAATCTAATATCTCTATCCTCATCACTTTCTTCAATAGATCCAGACCACGACACACTAACACCAAGGATATAAAAATTGGCTTCTTTTTCTAATGCATATTTTATTTCACTTGAAAAAAATAATCTTAAAAATGATGTAAACAAGGATGAATGTACATTTGGGAATATTCCATTTATTACATCAGATAAATCTTTATCATAATTTTCTTCACTATCTTTTTTAAAAATGCGATCTCGTGACCATTGTATAAATTCATGTAAAATAACACCTGGGATTTCATTTTTTGTGTTTGTTGTCGATATCTTCCACTCTTTTGGAAAATCATTTTCCCAAATATTATAATTTGATGGTGAACTATTAATCTCATTAAAAAATGTTGGACAGAAACTTGCAAAAAGCCCAGTAATATAATGATCGTATTTATCTTTCTCCTCTTTATTTTCTATTTCCTCTAATTTTTTTAAACTTTCATCTATATGCTTTTTAAAAGAAGTAAAAAGTTGGTACGGCCCATGTCCATCTTTTAATAATATTTTAATTACTGATTGAAAAAATTCTCCACCAAAATAATGCCAATTCCAAAAGCGGTCCCTTTTTAAATTTATTCTATTTGAAATTTTAATGACCCAATTTCTGAACGCAGGAAAATGTTTTTGTGATATTAAACTCTGTATTTTCTTGCTAGTGTCGTACTCCTTCAACCAGAGTTGTTCTTTATTCCAAAATATTTCACTCCACTCAAAAACCTTTGGTAAAATTTCAGACCCTACAGAAAAATGGTCCCTTTTTTCTATGTTGGTCACATAGATTTGTGAAAGTTGAATAGCAAAATAAAAATCCTTGTGTTTTATTGAGTCGTCAATATGAGATATAAATATATCTGTAAAATATCTTTCATTTTCACTCTGTTTATCATTTAGCCATAAAGCTTGCCATGAATTTAGTATTGTATTTTTATTTTTTCTAATATTAAGGCCCCTTAAGAAAGAAATAGAAAAATCTTTGGTGTCTTTTAAAAACCATTTCCATATATTTTTAAATGGAATTAATAATATCCATATTATATAAAATCCAAAAAATAAAACCCCTAATATTTTATAAAGCATATTCACGTTATATAAGGACAACAAAAACAATCCTACGAAAGAAAAAATAACGATTTTGTCTGCTTTTAATATTGTTTTTAGTAATATAAAAAGTTCTAGATTAGAAGCAATATTTCCCTTTGATCTTTCTTGAAAAAAGAAACTTAAAACTCCAACTCCAACTGGGACTAGCAATGAAAGCATTCCTAGAATGATGTTTTGAAAAAGTGATGGATCTAAATTTTCTAAAAAAGAACCCAAAAATATCACAATATTATTCCAGTAAATAGCTAATATTATTTTGAGTTGTAAAGCTGTATTAATCATAAATTTATACTTATTTCTTAGGTCTTCCTTTTGAACTAGTTTTATTCTCACCCATAATCTCTCGAAGTTGATTGATTAAAACCATAATTTCTTCAACTTTTTTTACTATTCTTTTTTGTTCAGCAAGAGGTGGAAGTGGTAGAATGGTGTTTTTTAAATTATCCTGTGTAATTTGATTAATGGTCATTGTATTAACTCCGTCCAATAAGTTTCTGAAAATTGGTGACTTTAAAAAAATTTCAATATATGAATTATAAGGACTTCTATATATTGCCATAAAGGCACCAAATGCCATTTTTTCTTTGAGTCCACGAATCATTGCAGTTTTACCAACAAGAGCCTTGCTTCCGTTTCGTGCGCAAATCAATAGATCTCCTTCGTGCACAAGCACTTTTTCTTTCACCTCCTTCTTCACTCGAACTAGATCAGATAAATCGATTTGACCATTTTGAATATTTGATGACCGTAAAACAGGGATGCCTTTTTCTGATTTGTCACTTGGAGAGTAAGTGAGACCGATATTTGTTGTGCCAATGGATGCAAGCTGTACCCATGCCCACGATTTTGGGATCTCAAATGGTAGCTCCTGTTCGTTAGTCACTCCACTATCTTTATAAAGTTCTTTTGCTATGCCTTCTTTATTGTCTTGGGCAACAAGTTTACCAGAAACAGCAAGGGTCAAAATTGCATCTTCTAATCTTTTAATATCTTCAGGTTTTTTTACTAATTCGATTAATTGTTTAAGGGTAATTTTTGATTCTCCTTTTCCAAGAGATTGCATAGCGCTACGAGTAAGGCGATTTCTTGTTTCATCACGTTCTTTTTTCCTAATTTCAAGCTCGTCTAGTTGCTTCATTACTTCTTCAACTTTTTTTACTATTCTTTTTTGTTCAGATAATGATGGAAGCGGAATTAGAAAGTTTTGCAAATTTCCAATTTTTATAAAATTAATAGCTCCACCATATTGTTTGCCCATTCTTTCTCTCCATAAAGCTTCAAATGACCTAAAAATATAGTTTATATCAATCCCTTCTCTAAAATTATTTAATACGTAAGTTCTTTGATAAGCTTCAAATTTTTCATTTACATGAAAAACATATCCAACATTTGCTCCATTGCCAGGCAAAATAAGTGATTCTCCTTCAAATGAATAAGTGTCACTTTTTATTGGTATTTGCGCACATGTATAAAAATTATATTTACCTTTTTCTACTCCTTGATTAGCATCTTTTTTCCCTGTTTGAATATTACAAATATTATCTAGTTTAACCCATTTCCATGATTTTGGAATTGCAAACGGTACATCTGTAACTGATTCTGATTTAATATTAGGAGTCTTTTCTTCTTTAGCATTTTGGTGAATAAGTTTTCCTGATACGGCAAGAAGTAATATCGCTTTACGAAGGCGATTTATTCCATCTGGCACTTCTATAAAATCATCAATATTATCAGCGATAGTTTTTACATCATTTAGTATCATGGTGAGAAAGTGCTTCGGTGATAACTGTGCGAATTTGCTCAAGCACTTTTTTCACCTCTTGCTGTTTATTATGATATGTTTCAAGTAATTCCTCTGGCGACTCAAGAACATCAACAGGGGTTCGAGGATTCTTTATGTCTAAGTTATAATTACGCTTGATAATTTCATCAATAGAAACTTTCCACGCTTGATCATTTTCTTCGCGATTATTCCACCATTGTATTTCCTTTTCAAACTCATCAAATCTAATAGGATTAGTCATTGAATATGCTTTTTGTCCCTCAGGAAGTGGATGCTCATAATACCAAATCTCCTTAGTTGGTTCGCCTTTAGCAAAGAAAAGTAAGTTTGTTGCAATACTGGTATATGGAGCAAAAACACTCTTAGGTAAACGAACAATCGTATGGAGGTTACATTCTTCAAGTAATTGTTTTTTGAGAGTTGTTTTCATTCCCTCGCCAAATAGAGTACCGTCAGGAAGAACCATGCCTGCACGACCATGTTTTTTAAGTAAGCGCATAATCAATACAAGAAAAAGATCAGCAGTTTCTCTTGTTTGAAATTCTTTT
>JAQVQJ010000006.1:0-21524 GCA_028701635.1 Clostridia bacterium
GTAAAATAAAAGTTCTTTTATTGTCTGGCCCTTCTTCAGCTGGGAAAACTACTAGCTCCAATATTTTATGTTCTTCTCTTGAAAAAAAGGGGATAAACTCTATTGTTATATCACTTGATAATTTTTACATTGACCGATTGAAAACGCCTAAATTAAAAAATGGTGATTATGACTACGAAAATATTACTACACTTGACTTAGACTATTTTAATAACTTTATTGACTCTTTATTAAAATTTCACAGTGCAAAAATGCCAATTTTCAACTTTCTTACAGGAAAAAGGGAAAAAAAGTTTACAGATATAACAATAGATGAAAAATCTATGATTATAATTGAGGGATTACATGCCTTAAACCCTAATCTTATAAAAAAACACAAACACGAAATATATAAAGTCTATGTAAATATGAATGCTAATTACACGTTTGACAATTCAATTTTAATACCGGCAAAAGATATAAGATTAATTCGAAGAATCACTAGGGATTTCTTTACTCGTGGATATTCTGCATTAGAGACAATTTCCACTTGGCAAAATGTAAACGATGGCGAAGATAAATGGATTAAACCATTTAAATTAACAGCAAATTACATCATAGATTCCTCGCATGAATATGAAATTCTATTGTATTCAAAGTATACAACTCCTATATTAAAAAAGTTGATATTTCAAAAAGATAAGCTGCTAAGAAACAAATCTTTAAATAAAACTACGATAGAAAATAGTATTGAAAAAGCAAAATATTTATATATTTCTCTAAAAAAGGCTACTTCAATACTTAAAAATAAAGTCCCTAAGAACTCCCTATTGCAAGAGTTTGTTGGAAAAGCTAAGAATATAATCGAACCTTCTGGAAAAATTTTTAATTAAAAGATTAAGAGAATCTTCAATTCCTTGTTTTTTAAACCTTAAATTTTTAAGTTTTTCATAATCTGTTGTACTAATTATTCGTAAAATTGAATGAGTTAGTGGTTCTATAAGTTCAGCATTTGGGCCTTTACAACCTATGCAAGTAATTTCTCCAGCCGTATAATCAAAAAATCTCTTCCCTATAAATTCCTGTCCACAAGAAGAGCATTTGTTTAAAGAAAGTTGGTAGCCCATCGCTTCAAAAATTTTTACAAGGTATTTTATTAAAATTATTTCAACGTCTACATTTTCGTAAGAAAGTGTTTTTAAAGCTCTTAAGGTTTCTATAAAAAGAGGTTCATTGGACTCTCCTGTTTTACCAACAATCCTTAATGTTTCTAAAATCGAACAACCTGCGTAATATTTATCTAAATCACTTATTATGTTATAAAACGACTCTATTATCTCTGCTGAAGTAATGACAAAATAATCATTGCTTTTAGAACTTGCCAAATCGAAATCGGCAAAACAAAAAACCTCTTTCAAAGGTTTTAGTTTCGCTTTTGGATTTTTTATTCCAATCAATTTTGCACTTACTAGCCCTTTTTCAAGGCTATATATGGTAACAAGTTTATCTTTCTCTTTATAATCAATCGAGGAAATTACAATTCCCTTTATCCTTACTTCACTCATTATTATCCTTAAAAATGATGTTCTTCTCTTTCATTTTTTATAAAAGCTTCGTTTCTAGCTTGGAAGAACTCACAATAAGCTATTATTGCTGCTCGCCCATTGCCTTTTAAAGTCTGCTCTTTAAAGGCTTTCCAAAAAAACTTTGTGTCTTGGTTGATATTATAGGGTATATCTGATATTGATAAATAATATCTTCCTGACATCAATCAACCTCCTCTATTTCTTTATAAATTATCTTATGTTTTTATTAATTTAATTATACACTCACTGAATTTGAAAAGTAAAATTTTTTTGGTAATTTTTGATAATTTTAAAATTTTTGTAGCCTTTGAACAGTTCCACGGAATTTTTCTTACACAGTTAATTTTCTTATAATTTAGTAAAAATCAGCATTTCCTTTAAATTCTTTCATTAATAGATATGAATCATTTTCTAAAACTGACAATTAACTTTTACATTCAATAAAAATTAAATTTATGATATAATCATATTATGAAAATACTTTTAACTATTGAGTATAAAGGGACTGATTTTGCCGGTTGGCAATCTCAACCAAACAAAAGAACAATACAAGGGGAAATAGAATCTGCCCTTTTTTCTCTTTTAGGTGAAAAAATTCAAATTTATGGAAGTGGGCGAACAGACAGTGGAGTTCACGCACTGGCACAAACTGCTCATTTTGAAGTCGGAAATCCTCTATTTGAAAAAAAATTCAATAAAAAAGGTGAGTCTCTAACTCAGTTCATTCTTGCCTTAAATTCAAACCTACCAGCAGATATAAAAATCTTAAAAGCTAAAAAGGTAGCAAGTAACTTTCACTCTCGTTATGATGTGAAAGAAAAAGTCTATCTATATAAAATGGAAACGAACACGAGAAAGACTTCTCCTTTGTTAAATGGGTTTGTTGGCACATCTAAATATGACCTTGAAATAGAAAAAATGAAAGAAGGATCGAAATTCTTAATCGGCGAACACGATTTCACCTCTTTTTCAAGTTCCAATACAGAAATAAAAGATTTTGTACGCACAATTAATTATATAAAGATAAAAAAAGAAAACGAAAATGTCGTTACTTTTGAAATTTCTGGGAACGGTTTTCTATATAATATGGTTCGTATTATTATCGGTACACTTGTTCAAGTAGGAACATATAAAATTGAGCCAAAGGAACTGAAAACTATTTTAGAATCAAAAGACCGCACCAAAGCTGGCAAAACAGCCCAAGCCTGCGGACTTTACTTAAAGAAAGTTAGGTATTAATTCGTTAACACTTTTTTATTCTAACATCCTATTAAAAATCACATTTATCATTTCAAATATTTTTTATGTCATTCTGAGCAAAGCGAGGAATCCGTATGGCTGAAAAGATTCCTCGGTCATTTTATTCCCTCAGAATGACAAATACCTGTTTCATTTCTATTTTTCCTTGTGTCATTTTGATCTTTTCCCCTGTGTTTTTACCTTTCTTTTTTCCCCTTGTGTCATTTCGACCGAAGTGGAGAAATCTCTTCTTTGATAAAAAACACCCGATTGGGTGTTTTATTTTCTATTTGACTTTTTACTGTTTTTTTTAATTTTCTCTTTGGCATCCGCCATCTTTCTCTAATTTTTTCTCATCATTAAAATCTTTATCATATTGACCATTAACCTTTCCTGTTAAAACCTTATTTCCAGACAATTCATTAAACATAAGTAAGAAAGCTTTTGCTGTATGTTCACAATCTGCAAGTGCAGAATGCCTTTCCTTATTAGCAATTTCTATATTGTAAACCTTCAGTATGTTATCTAGCGAGCAACGATCAAAAGGAAGTTTATTCTGTAATCTCAAAATTAATGCCATCGTTGCCGTGTCTATAGCATTTCGTGAAAGCTATTAGGCGAGGCTCGGCGGGTTTTGAGGACTGGCTCGTACTCAAATGTACGTGCCAGGTCTCAATAGCCCGACAGAAACGAAGCATGCTTTTAAATTATCTCTATCCATACAAATGTAAGAGATAAAAAAAGCCATTAGGCAAGGCTCGGAGAATGAGGCAAGGCAGGAGTTTACATAAACGTAAATGACTGTCTTATTTTTTGAAATTCATATAAATTTGATTTTCCTTAATAAGTAAACGATAAAAAAAGCTATTAGACGAGGCTCGGCGGGTTTTGAGGACTGGCTCGTACTCAAATGTACGTGCCAGGTCTCAATAGCCCGACAGAAACGAAGCATAATAGCATTTTTTTAACGTTTACTGAATTGTGGTGCTTTTCTTGCTTTCTTCAATCCGTATTTCTTTCTTTCTTTCATTCTTGAATCACGGGTTAAGAATCCAGCTTTCTTTATCTCTGGACGAAGTGTTTCATCAGATTTTACAAGTGATCTTGCGATTCCATGGCAAACTGCTCCAGCTTGTCCTGTAAATCCGCCACCTTTAACATTAACTGCAACGTCATATTTTTTATCCATTCCTGTTAATACAAGTGGTTGTAATGCAATTTTTCTTAAAAGCTCTTGTTTAAAATACTCATTAATATTTTGTTTATTAATTGTAACAACTCCATTTCCTCCTGGAATAAGACGAACTCTAGCAGTAGCTTTCTTACGGCTACCAGTTCCTAAAAAAGCATTAGTTTTAGTTGCTTTTGTTTTCTTTACTTCTGCCATTAATTTCTTCCTCCTTTAAGAGTAATTGTTTCTGGTTTTTGTGCTTCATGTGTATGTTCAGCACCTTTATAAATTTTTACTTTCTTTACCATTTCATATCCAATTGGGCTCTTAGGTAACATTCCTTTAATTGCACGAAGAAGCGCAACATCGCTTTTTTCTTCCATCATCTTTTTAAATTGTGTTTCCTTTAATCCACCTGTATATCCAGAATAAGTCTTAAAATATTTTTGTGTTAATTTATTTCCTGTTAAAACTGCTTTATCGGAATTTATAATGATAACATAGTCGCCAGTGTCAACATGTGGAGTGAAAGTAGGTTTATTTTTTCCACGAAGTATTGCTGCAACTTGACTTGCTATTCTACCAAAAGGAATCCCAGTAGCATCAACTAAATACCACTTACGTTCAACAGTTTCAGGGTTAGCCATATAGGTTTTCATTGAATTTTCTCCTTAATTTTTTTAGATCGCTATTAGATACATTCGCGTATATCTTCAAACTTTCTAATTTTGAGTTTATTTTTCTCTTTACATTGGGGCTAGCAATGCAAGGAAAAAATAACGCCCAAATATTTAGACTTGACTAGTCTATAATATATTGAGCGGTTTGTCAAGAGATAATTATCTCTTTTATTTAGTTTTTTATTTGTGATATTCTAGTAAAGAAAAACTACTATAAAGCTAAAATTATTAATGCTACAAGAAGCAATATTAATCCAAAGGCTTTAATTGTTATGTAAACCTTATTATTGTTCTCAACTGGCTTATCTCTATCCTCTGCCTTTCTAGCGACTCTTGTTATTCTTCTTGCAAGGAAAACTGTAGCAAGTCCTAAAACTGCTAATATTAATCCTATAATAACATGTGGTTCTTGTAATCTTAATAAAAATGCTGTAAAGTCAATTAACATAAAATTGATATTCATAAAAACCTCGTTATTTAAAGTATGTTTGATTATATCATTTTTTTCTAAAAAAAGCAAGTGGCAAATTTAAAAATAACTTTATTGTCTTCAAGACAATTGAAACTATCACTAGCTTAATAGTGGCATAATATTTATATGAGAAAAAAGTTAAGTACAAGAAAATGCTTATTCGCAGAAAGGATTAGGGAATTACGTGAACAAAAAGGATTAAAGCAAAACGAACTAGCAAAAATATTAGGTTTTGGTTTAAGTGCAATTAGCGACTGGGAAACTCGTGGAAAAGAACCAAGTTTTAGTACATTAATGGAGTTATCTATTATATTCGGTGTACCAAGTGATTATTTATTAGGACTAGAAGATTTATAAAAGTTAAAAACAAATGAAGAAAATATTTAATTTTAGACCTTTATTTTATTGTTTTATTGCATTTTTTAGTGCAATCTTGTTTGCACAATACCTTTTTAAAACAGATTGGATATATCTAAGTCTGTTTATTTTTCTTGTATTCGGCTTGTTAGTTTTATCCATAATTAGGAATAAAATAAAAATTTATCTGTGTATTCTTTTATTTTTCTCACTAGGATTATTAGGATATTGTGTTGAAGCCTCAACGTATAATGTAGAAAATTATACTGGTAATGTAGAGATAACCGGCATAGTTACAAATAATAATATAGAAGACTATCAACAAAGAATAGTTCTTAATGAAGTGTCATTTAATGGAGAACAAATAAACGAAAATATATATTTAATTATCTATGGCGCTCCTTATTTAAATAAAGGAGATGTTATAGAATTTACAAGCGATATTGAAACTATTTCCGCTTATTACAATAACAGCTTTTCTTCTTTCTATTATAAGAACAACATTAGATATTTTTCCGATATAAGTGGAGCAAATATCCAAATCACCGGAACAAACGATTTTTTAAGCGACACAATTAAAAGTGCCGTAAAAGAAAAATTACAACAGAATATGACAAGCGATAACGCTGCTTTGGCTTATAGTATGCTATTTGGAGATAAAAGCGATGTCGATATTAACACAATAGAAGACTATCGAGGAAGTGGAATTGCTCATATTCTTTCAATTTCTGGTTTACATATAGGAATAATTGTTGGATTTTTATATTGGATTCTAAAAAAGATAAAGTGTCCAAAGATTGCTTTATTTTTGATTATCATTGGAATATTACTTTTCTATTGTTATCTCTGTGGATTTTCGCCTTCTGTTACAAGAGCAAGTATTATGAGTGTATGTCTGCTTGGAGGAATTTTTCTTGGTAGGAAAAATGATTTTCTTTCATCTATTGGCTTAGCGGGATTAATAATTTTATTGATAACGCCTTTCTCCGCTTATGATATAGGATTTCAATTAAGTTTCGGCTGTGTTATTGGAATTGCAATGTTCTATCGTCCAATATATAATTTTTTCTTAAAAATAAAAATTCCAAAATTTATTGTTTCACCATTAACTCTAAGCATTACAGCCCAATTTTTTATATTACCTATTCTAATTAATGCATTTGGTGGCGCTTCGATTTTCTCAATCTTTTTGAATGTTTTAATTATTCCTATATTTTCAATTGCATACATAATTATTTTTATCTCCACTCCACTTCTTTTTACATCAGGATTTTTTGGAAATTTTCTATGGCTTTCGAGTTTACTTTTACAAGTAATCAATGTATGTGCGAATTTTGTTGCCAATATTTCTTGGTCAATAATTCCAAAAATTGAGCAATCGTTTATCTTTATGTTAGCTTTTTATTCAGTAGTCTTTATATTTTCTCAATACATTTTCTTAAATTACAAAACAAAAATTGCAATTTGTGTTTCAATTATAGGAATATCTGCCATATTAACAACCATTTCGCAAAATATTTGAAATTTTGTCGTTTTCATGTTAGTATAGTTATAATGAAATTTATTGACTTGCCAAGAAGCCTAAAAGAAAAAGTATCTTCCCTTTATATCTTAAAAGGAGAAGATTTTTTCGTTACTAACAGTGCAATTAAACATATTTCAAACGCTTGCGGAAATGAGTTCAGCGATTTTAATAAAACCACTTTTAATGACGAAAACTATTCAACAGATAAATTTATTGAATGTGTTTCAATGCTTCCAATAGGTACAGATAAAAAATTCATTCTTTTAAAAGACATTTCGAAATTAAATAAAAATGATGAAAAACAAATATCAACAGTATTAGAGAATATCCCTAGTACAACATGTGTAGTGATCGCTTATAACGACGCATGGAAATTCTTAAAAAACGGAGAGATTATTGATTGCGGAAAAATGGATTTTAGTATACTGTCAAAATTCATAACAATAGAACTTAAAAAAACACAAAAAGAAATAGCCCCCGACGCTTTAAGATGTTTAATCGAACTTTGTTCTTATGATATGACAAAACTATCAACCGAATTAAAAAAGTTATCCTGTTGTTCTGATGATGTAACAATAGAAAAAAAAGATGTTTTGTCTCTTGTGAATGCCGATAAAGAATACCAAGTTTTTGAACTAACTGAAAGCCTAGGTACTAAGAATGGCGAAAAAGCTTTGAAAATTTTATGTAACTTTTCAGAGAAAAAAGAGCCTCTTCAAAATCTTTTAGGGCTAATATCCAACCATTTTCGCAGAATTGCACACATAAGTATAACTGGAATGAAAGAAAGTGAATTGGCGACTTTGTTTGGAGTAAAAGAATATGCCATTGTTAAAGCAAAACAACAAGCAAAATATTTCTCAAAAATACAATTAAAAAATATATTAAAATTATTAGAAAATGTTGATGAAATGATAAAATCTGGAAAAATGACCGCTGATAATGCAGTATTCTATTTAGTCTTTAAAATACTTTATTGTTAAGTTATATAATTATCGCATTTTTTTCAATCTTTTGTTTTCTATTATTTGGTATAGGGCCTCTATTAAAAAGTTCTAAAATTTGAGGCATTTTTTCAACAGCTTCTCTGTAGCCCTCATCAATCATATCATCAATTTCTTTTAATTGAGTTGACTTAAACCTTTTTGTTTCAGGCGCTAGAATAACATCAGCGTGTTCATATCCTAACCTTGCGCTTTTACTCATTAGTACTCTCATAGTTGCACTTAAAATATTAAAATATTTGGAAGATTTGGCTCCCTCATTTCTTGCAGAATGAACATCAACTGCAACAACATAATCACAACCAAAGAGTTTTGGAACATCGGAAGGTAATGTGTTTTGCAAACCGCCATCTAAAAGCAATTTATCTCCAAACTTTACTGGTTTAAAGATAGCTGGTATAGCACAACTTCCAGCAACTGCCTTTGGTAAACTCCCTTTTGTAATAATGCATTCTTTTGTTGATAAAATATCCGTTGCAACAATAGCTAACGGTATTTTGCTCTCACTTATATCTATATCCCCCAAACTACTAACTATAATTTTTTGTATTCCCTCAGTACTAGAAGGCATAAAAGGAATTTTTGAAGTGCGAATTTCCTTTTTTTTAAACTTACTTGCTAAATCGTACAATTGTGCAAATGACCAACCGTTAGCATAATAAGCACCCGCCAAAGAACCTGCACTTGTACCAGCAATAAAATCAAACTTTAATCCATATTCCTCAAAAGCTTTAATTACACCAAGGTGAGCGTAGCCTCTCGCTCCGCCACCCCCAAATGCTAATCCTATTTTAACCTTTTTATGTTTCCATAGACTTATTTCCGGTTTCTTTAGTTTTAAAAAATCAAACATATATATATTATATACGATTATTTATATTAAACAAATTGAAATTGAAATTAAAATAATAAAAATGCAAACCTAAAAATGAAATAAAGCAGTTATCAAAAACTGCCTTATTACAAAATAAATATTAATTTTTATTGATTAGCTTTTAATTTTGCTATCTTTACCTCTAACTCTTCCATATCTGCCTTAAGCGATTTATTTTCTCTTAAGAGAATATCGTATGTCTTTTCAAGTATTGGGTATCTTTCCTTGTTAGAAGCCATAACCTCTTCGCAATGTTTTACAGATAGTTTTAAGCCTTCGAGTAAATCCAAGTCTTCTGTTAACTTTTTAGCTTTTGCTTGATCAATGTCAACTATATTATTAACACCATAAAGTTCAACTTTTTGTTTTGCAACAATTGCTTCTCTTCTTCTTAATTTCTTCTCATCATTTTCAAGCGTTTTATAAACTTTCTTTAATGGAATGAAATCTTTTTTAACTTTTCTTAAATCTTTATCATTTTCAGCAAGTCTTTCTCGTAATTTTTCAAGATTTAATTCGTATTCTTCAATGCTTAAATTGGATTTACTATTAATGGTTTGATTTCCCTTCTTCATTGTTTCCAAATCTTTAACAAAAGAGCTTTTTTCTTCTACTAGACCAGCAATTTCTTCCCTAGCATTCTCATGGTCTTCTTTCAATCTTTTATTTTCTTGATCAACAACTAATTTTTCATTTTTTAATTTAGCAATTTCAGCCTCATATTGATCAATTAATTTATCAATTTCAAAGTAGCTTTGACTATCATCATAATCTTTGCTTTCTTTTACTATTTTAAGTTGCTCAGTTTCATCTTCTTCTGCCATTTCAATTTTAGTTTCTTCTAATTCTTCAATTTCAGCTTTTTCTTCTGTTTTATCTTTATATTCAATTAAATCTTCTAAATTAGTTTCTTCATCTATGTCTGTAGCTACTTCTAACTCTTCTATTTTAGGTTCTTCTAATTCTTCACTCTTAATCTCAGTTTCTTCCAAATCTTCTCTTTCTTCGGTTTCGTTACTTTCTTGAGAAATTTCTTCTTCGTTTAACTCTTCATTTTCTGCATCAGTTTCTTGTTCATTATCAGAAATTAAGTGTTCAACTGGGATTTCCTCAAAATCTAATTTTTTATCTTCTCCAGAATTTGTTTCAACGTTACCAAATATATCTTCAAATTTTTCCTGACCTTCAATTTCTTGTTCTTGTTGAAAAAAATTTTCTTCTGAATCTTCATCAAAAAAAAATTTGTCTAAATCTATTTCTTCTGGCTGAATTCCTTGTTCTGTTTTAAATCTTCTCTCTTGAATAGCTTTCATCATATTTTCTTTAAATTGCTCTTCTTCTGCCTTTAAAGCATCTACATCTTTTGATTTTTTCTCTTCAAAATCTATTTCTTTTTTTTCTTCTGTATCATTATCAAAAAAGTCAGAATCTAAACCCTCATTTTCCGAAATTTCTGAATTTTCTTTAATCTTTTTATTTAAATTATTAAATTCTATTTCTTTTCTTTCTTTTTTAAGACTTTCTAATTCACTTTCTTTATTTTGATTGATATATTTATTTGACTCTTTCTTTTTCTTTTTTCTTCCAATACGGATATAATTGGGGTCTAAAACAGATAAAACTAAATCTCCTAAAAAGAAGATTACAAATCCACCGACAACAATAATTCCAATAATCGCAACCACTCCTAAGAGTGCACCAACAAAATCCATTTTATCACCTCTCTAATATTGCTGATATAACTATACCACACAAAAAACTAAATTTCAATACCCAAAATTTTTAAAATGACCAAAAATCATCAAAAAACACAAAAAAAATCAGCTTTTTTTGTGTTTTTGACCCATTTTTTAAAAAAATTAATAAAAATTATTAGTTTACTCGCAAGCAAAATTATAAAAGTTATAATTCTGTTTGTTCACTATCTTCTTCTCTTGACTCCTGTCTTTTGGACAAAAATGCTAACGGTCGAGAAAATATTAACCCTAACAAAGCGCCTGCCATCCCTGTCACCTTACTAATCTCATTGCAATATTTTTTAAGATTGTCTACAAAATTTAATTTCCACTCAGCTTTTTCATCTTCTGAAAGTGCTACTTCTCCGCTCTCTTGTACTTCCAATAAATATTTATTTAGATTTTCTTCAACAAATTAATCTAAATAGCTTTCCCTATTTTTTTCTGTAAAGTTTTCATTTCCAACGCTTGAGATTATCTCTTCAACTATTTGCAAAGCATCTTGATTTGCTTTTTCTCTTGCCTCTTCAATTTCAATTTCCTGTTGATACTTTTCAAGTTGGGATTCGCTGTCAACAGCAATATTAATAGGCGAATAAGGATGAATTAAAGCATAAGTTGTTCCTACACCAACCGCTCCTCCTGCTAAGGCATATGTAACACACGTTAATATTATCTTTTTTATTTTATTCATAAATTTCTCCGTCATTATAATACAGCGGAAGCTTAACACTGTCAAGAGGTTTTTGTATTTTTAAATAAAAAAAACGCGATAAATTGTGCCATTTTTGTGCCTAACCGCGTTTTTTATTACTACTTGTCTATATCTATTGATGTTTATAAATTTGGTGGAGACGGCGGGAATTGAACCCGCGTCCGAAAGAGTTTTTAAATGTCTTTCTACGTGTTTAGTTTATGTTATTTTCTTATCTGATAATTTACATAAACAGAATTTTATCAGACCAGCCCTTTACTTTCTTTTCAAGATTTAGGAGCAAAACCTTGTAAAGTTCCTCACTGTTTTTATGCCCTTAATTAAAATGTGAGAATCTTAATCAGGACAGTTGCGCACTAGGCAGCAACAGCTAAACGTGTATTTTTTGCGTTTAATTTTTGTTCCGTTTTAAGGTAACCGGCTACCACACGCTTTACACATCCAAATACTTCCTCCGTCGAAGCCTTTACGCCCCCAACTATCTGCCAACTTTTATGTCTTTTATTGCATTTTCAATATCTCGTTGAACAGCTTTTTCTTTGAGTGTTTCTCTTTTGTCGTACAATTTCTTACCTTTGCCAATTCCAAGTTCAATCTTTACCAGATTTCCCTTTAAGTATACTCTTAATGGAACAATTGTCAATCCCTTCTCCATAGTAGCTCTTTGATATTTAGCTATTTCACTCTTATTTATCAAAATTTTTCTGGTTTTTCTTGCATCTGGAGTATACGAAGAAGATTGCTCGAATGGTTTAATATATGCATTAATAAGAAAAACTTCTCCATTTATGATCTTAACATAACTCTCATTGATGCTAATTCCACCTGCCCTAACAGATTTTACTTCGCTTCCTTCGAGAATCATACCCGCTTCAAGTTGATCAGAAATGAAATAGTCGAAATATGCTTTTTTATTGTTGGCTATTACTTTCATCGCTGTATTATATCAGTTTTAAAAGATAAAAACAACTCATTGTAAAAATACAATTATTTTTGTTTATTTTTCAAAATAATAAAAAATGTTAAATTTTGGTTAAAATATCAAAAATTTTAATAAAAACCGTAAAAATTTTAGTTTATTGTTCTTGCACAGCTTCTATTTTATTTTTTATTTTTCTTTCTTTAATTGTTTTGGCTTTTTTGTATATAACTCCTCCGACTAAATAAGAAGCTATGCTAAGCGTTGCAATAACTGAGCCTTTAATTAAAATTTTTTCTAGGTTTTCGTTTACTATAAAAGCTGCACTACCTAGTACAGAGGGTGCTAAGCTACTATACATATGATCGCAATAATTAACAACTTTCGTTACTTGATCTATTAAATATCTTTTCATTTTCATAATCCTTTATTTTTAATGTTTATGAAAAACTAAAAGTAATTATACTAAATTACACCAAATTCAATTCGGCGAGTAGTAAGATTAACATTTAGTAATTTTACTTTTACCTTATCATCAATCGTATATTTGTGTGTTCTGCCCTTTAAAACTAATTTTTTCTCATCATACTTATAATCATCATCTGGTAAGTTTTCAAGTTTAACAAGACCCTCGATGGTATCTGGAAGCTCAACAAAAAATCCGAATGTGCTGACACTGCTAATTTTTCCTTCGAACTCTTGACCTATCTTATCTTCCATATATTTTGCTTTAAATAAATCATCTGCATCTCTTTCCGATTCGTCTGACTTTAATTCTCTATCGCTTGATTGTAGTGAAGCGTCTGCTACAAATTCTTCTAAATCATAGTTCTTTGCAAACAATTTTTTAATTGCATTGTTGTTCACTTGTTCATTTGTAATTATTCCATTAGGGCTTACTTGACAAGCTTTCTTAATAATTCTGTGAATGGTCAAATCCGGATATCTTCTAATTGGAGAAGTAAAGTGACAATAGTATTGAAGCGCAAGACCAAAATGCCCTAAACAATCTTCTAAATATAGAGCCTTTTCCAATGACCTTAAAATAATTTTATTGCCAACTTCTTCCATTGGTTTGCCTTTCAATTTTTCTAATACATCTTGTATATATAGCGGGGTTATCTTATTTGCTGATTTTACATTTAATCCAAAGCCATTGAGAACTTCAATAACCTCATTTATTCTCGCTTTTGCTGGTGCTTCATGCACACGATAAACAAAAGGTGCTTCTAACAAAGCAAAATGTTTTGCAACAACCTGATTGCATAAAATCATAAAATTTTCAATTAATTTATGAGAATCATTTCTTTCTCTCTTTTTAACTGATAAAATTTCTTTATCTTTAATATCAAAGTATGTTTCCGGAATATTGAAATCTAACATACCCTCTTTATTTCTAATCACACCAATTTTTTTACTTAATTCATTCATTAATAGAATTTTTTCTTTAATTTTTTCATCTTCTATTTCAGGGAAAAGAGGATTTGAGTAATCGCTTTTTTCTCCTTTGGCTCTTTTTATAACATCAAAAGACTGATTATATGTTAATCTAGCATAACTTTTAATTACACTTTCAAAAATTTTGTATGATTTTACAACACCTAAATCGTCTAAATTTATCTCAACTGATAGTGCCAATTTTTCTTCGTTTGGTCTTAACGAACATAAAAAATTAGATAGTCTTTCTGGCAACATTGGATAAACTCTATCTGGAAAGTAAACACTTGTTCCACGAATAAATGCTTCTTTATCAATTTCACTTTCATATAAAACATAACTGCCAACATCGGCTATATGAACACCGAGAGTATATCCGTTTTCAGTTTTTTCTATAGAAATAGCATCATCAAAATCCTTTGCATCTTCTCCATCTATTGTTACGATTAACTCTTTTGTTAAATCAACTCTTCTCTTTTTTTCGTTTTCAAAGTTTGTAATTAATTCGTCTGCTTCCTTTAATACATGCGCAGGAAAATCATCTGGTATTTGATGTTCGCAAAGTATAGAAATTATTCCATTCTCAATATCATCATCTTTGGGTAAAATTCTCTTAACTTTCCCTACAGGAAAACCGGACCTTGCTCCTTCAGGCTGAAAGGTCAACTCTATTTCAACTCTATCTTCTAATTTTGCAGAATTTAACTCTTTTTTAGAAATAAAGATAGGCTTAGAAAATCTATCATTATCTGGAATGGCATAAAAACCTTCCCCTTCCATATTTCTTTTAAATTTTAAACTTGCTTTATCAACAATTCTACCTATTAAATATCTGTTGCTTCTTTTTAGAATTTTAACAACTGCCGCGCTTTTGTCTGCCTGTTCACTGTACAAAACCTCATCGCCATCTAATGCTCCCAAAAGTTTATTTGGCGCTATAAATAAATCTATTTGGCTTTTTGATGTCTTGCCAAATTCTGTATATGGTTTTACAAAGCCAAAGCCTCTTCTATTCCCAACTATAATACCCTTTTTAAGTATTGAGTCTTTACGAATTTCTAGTTCTCTTTTACCTTCAATCAAATCCCCATTAGCTATCATTTTGTTAACACATTTAGCAATTGTGTCTATATTTTCATTAAATAGTTTCGAAAGAACTAGAAAAAGTTGGTTGTAATTTTTATAGTCAATCTTTTTTTGTTTTAATGTTTCTATTATTTTTGTCTGTAAATTTGTCATATTATTATAATAACATAATTTAACTTAATTAAACTAATATTTATTAAAAAATAAAAGCGTGTTTCCACGCTTTTTAAAAATTATTTTTATTGATTAGCCTGCATATATTAGAGTTGATACAAAGAATAAAACGATTGAAATCCCAATAGTTGATGCCATCGCGATTGTTACTTTTCTTAAAAGTCCTTCTTTTGTTTTTCCCTTATTTTGTGAATAGTAACTTTCTTGAGCACCTGTTATAGCATTGGCTCCACCTGAAGATGAATCTTCTTGCATTAATACTGTTGCAATTAAAACAACCGCCGCTACTGCAATAACAAACATTAAAACATATCTTATAATTGGAAAAGAAACAACAACCCAATCTGGAATCAATCCTAAAAACTTAATCATATAAACTCCTTAAAACTTTCGTCAGTATATCATAATTAAAAAAAATTGCAAACTTTTAAATAAATATTATTAGGCATGCTATTGCGGTGAAAAGTGCAGCCCCTATCATTGGTAAAATTCCTGTTTTATTTTTATTCATAAATGAAGGTTTAAAAACTCTAATAAAGCAAAGAAGTGCAAGTAAAAAAACAATTGTAACTATTAAAATTTTGACTAATGAATCCATTTCATGAAAGAAAATTCTAATCTCATTCCACCAATCGTTTATAAAACTTCCTAAAAATTTTACTAAGTTCATAATTACCTCAATTTTTTAATTTAATCATAGTATAATACTATTAATAAAAATTTGCAAGAGCTTAAATAATGAATTTATTAAAAAAACATATTGACATTAGGATAATAATGTATTAGAATGTAATTAAATTAGGAGGAAATATGGCAAAAATAAGTGTGACTAAATATTGTTTACTCCCACAAAATATTCAAGAACAAAAAGAGTATAAAAAATTTGTAAGTGAAAATACAAAAAATTATTTAAATTCTGCCGAATCCTTCACTGGCTTTATTGGAGTGAAATATACAAATTCTAAAATAGATAATGATAAAATAAAAGACGAAATTATAGAAAAAGCAGTATACATAGTTAATGCAGGATCTTTTGGATTTTGTAAAATTGATTTTAAAACTTTAGAGAAAATTTATGAATCAAAAACATTTAGCGAATTAGCAAATGATATATCTAAAGTATTTTATGAAATAAATAACAATGCAGATATTGCTAAACATCTAGAAAATGGAAATATTGAAGTAACTTTAAGAGCAAGAATAAAAGAAGCAGAAGAACTTTCAAAATAAATAAAATTATATAATTAAACTATCTAGTCAACTCTTGTTGACTATTTTTTTTATTACCATAAACAAACGATCTATTCTCTTTATAAACAAACATTGTTTGTTTTTCATTTTGTTTAATCTTAGATACAACAAGCATTATACTTGTGTCTATCGTCAAATCAACTTTCTCTGCCGTTTGGTTTTTAGGTAACTCTGGTTTAATAGCTGGTTTTTCTACTACATTTACTTTTTTATTCGCAGGAGAAAAAAGCTTAAAAGGTTGTTGAACCACTTTTTTTTCTTCTTTTCCTTTACTTTTTTGTGGAGCCTTTCCCTTTGCTTTAGGTTTTGAAGAAGATTTTTTTGATGGCTTAGAACTTTCAGCTGCCTTTTCTTGTGGTTTAGCTTTAGATTTTTCTTCTGCCTTTACTAAATCTTTCTTTGGTACAAGAATATTTTCTTCGGCTTCTTTATTTTTTGTTAAATATATATTTCTTGCGTTTGCAATTAAAGGTTCTAATATTGGATCCTTAAATTTCTTTTTCGTTTCATTTATTAAATTATCAAGTTTAATCTTTAATAATCTATTAGACCCTGTCTTATTTACAATTTCTTTTAATTCGTTAACAAAAGAAAAATAATGTCTTAGTATATAATCTGAAAATTTCCCTGGATTTTTTTCTAAAATATTTATTATATTATCAATATATTCCTTTGCCACATTGTCAAAAATAGGCTCCTGTATTTCCAAAGCCTTGAAATCTTGAAACTTCTTTAAAACGATTTTTAAAAACTCTTCATTATTAATGTCTTTTCCATCATCTTCGTCGGCATCAATGATATTAAACAATTTTTTTATCTTTAAAATGAAATAAATATCGTCATCATCTTTATATCTTGCGATTATTGTTTTTAAAACTTCTTTATTTCCATTAAATCTAACATAAGTTTCAATTAATTTTAATGTCGATACTTTTTTATTGTTAAAATCTTTGCTCACTTGAAGAGTAAAAACCAGTTCATTAAATCCCGTTTTAGTTGGCATATTAAGAATATACTTGTCATCTTGTGATTCTTTTATGATTTTTTTTGCAGAAACTAACTCTAAAAGAATATCTTTACTTATATTATAAATTCCCTCGTTATCGAATTCACCCAATAAATTACTTCTAACAATTTCATCATTTTGTAGATTTTTATAGTATGAAATATCTAGAGGATCAGTTAAAATCTCTAAACTTTCACGATTTAAATAAGTTTGTTTTTTTTCAACATTTATATTCTGTTGAATATTCTCTTCCACAAAATAATTTTAACATACTTTACAAAAGTAATCAAGCGAGAAAACTAGCTTTCCATTATCTTTTTTTTAACACAAAAACAATGCAATGGCTATTTTTTTAATAGTGCCGCTTCAAGTTTAGCTTTTCTATCTGCTATAGCAAGATTTTCTACCAAATCATTGATATCTCCATCTAAAAAGCTATCAAGTGAATAAACTGTGTAATTAATTCTGTGATCAGTAATTCTCCCTTGAGGATAATTAAATGTCCTTATTCTTTCACACCTTTCTGCATTACCTATTTGGCTTTTTCTATTTTCTGAATATTCACTATCTCTTTCTGCTTTTTTAAAATCATATAATTTTGATTTTAAAATACTCAAAGCTTTATCTCTATTTTTATGTTGTGATCGTTCATCTTGGCATGCAATAACAATTCCTGTTGGAATGTGCGTCATACGAATTGCTGAGTCTGTTTTATTAACATGTTGTCCACCAGCTCCACTACTCCTATATGTATCAATTTTTAAATCTTTTTCTTGAATTTCAAAATCAACATCTTCAACTTCCGGTAAAACAGCCACTGTCGCAGTTGATGTATGTACTCTTCCTTGTGCTTCTGTTTCCGGCACTCTTTGAACCCTATGTACTCCGCTCTCATATTTAAGTTTCGCATATGCGCCTTTTCCAATTATGGTAAAAGAACATTCTTTAATTCCACCAATTTCAGTTTCGGAAATATCGTTCATTTCAACTTTCCAACGATTTCTTTCCGCATATCTCTTATACATATTTAAAAGTTCTGTTGCAAATAATGCAGATTCTTCACCACCAACTCCAGCACGAATTTCCATGATAACATTATTGTCATCATTTTCATCTTTTGGCAGTAACAAAATTTTTAATTCTTCTTCCGCTTTCTCTATTTTCTCTTTACATATTTCTTCTTCATCTTTAAACGCTTCTAGCATCTCTTCATCTTTTTCAGTTTTCAATGTTTTCTGTATTTGTTCCAAATCATTAGTTAATTTTATTAATTCATGGCGAGCAGTTACAAGATCTTCCAAAGAAGATCTCTCTTTAACTATTTTTTTCCATTCATTTTGATCTGCTATAATTTCAGGATTAGAAGATAATTCCGTTAATTCATCAAATCTTTTTTCAATACTTTCGGTCTTTTCAATCATACTATTTATCCTTTTAGTTTTGCGATTACTATTCTATCGTTTTTATTATAATCTTTCTTTATTCTAATGTTTTCAAAGTCTTTTTGCAAGAGTTTTCTCACCTCTTTGCCTTGATCTTCTCCTATTTCTAATATTAAGTATCCATTTGCCTTTAAAAATTTAGGTGATAGTTGAGCAATTTTTTTATAAAAATAGAACCCATCATCACCTCCATCAAGCGAAATTAAAGGATCAAATTTCTTTACTTCATCATCAAGTGTTAATATATCTTTAGAAGGAATATATGGCGGATTGGATACAATAATATCAAATTTCTGTCTTTTAAATTTTTTAAAGATATCAGATTCTATAAATTTAATTTTTACTTTGTTATTTTTTGCATTTTTTCTCGCAATTGTTAAAGCCTGCTCGGAAACATCACTAGCAAAAACATTTGATTTGGTTTGTTTTGCTATGGTTACAGCCATTACTCCGCTACCAGTCATTAAATCTAAAACCTTCGTTTTGTCATTTTTAAACTCTTTAATTATCTTTATTGCCTCTTCAACAACCAGCTCAGTTTCTGGTCGTGGAGAAAGAACATTCTTATCAACATAAAAATCATATCCATAGAAATTTGCATGATTAAATATTTTAGTTAATGGCATTCTTTTTTCTCGTTTTGCTAAGGCACTTTTAATTTTTCTGTAATCTTCTCTTCCAATGTGGGTTATAAATTTTATATCATTTCTGTTTTTCCCTAAACTTTCTGCAATAAGCCAATCAACTTCTGCTTTATCATTAATTCCAACCTCATTCAATCTACTTTTTACTTCAGTATAAACAACGCTAAACACTATCTCCGTGTCTTTTGTTTCCCCTATTAATCTTTCTTCGTTGTTTTGCATAAGTATAACCTCACTCACTGCTGAAAAAGCAATATCTCTTTCTGTTTGCGTTGGTTTTTCATTTGTAAAGTATGAGAGTGAAATTATAAGCATTTTTGAGAATTCACCATTTCTAAACTCTAAAACCTTTAAAAATTCATAGGTCACAGAAAAACAAACCAAGATCAGCGCCATATTAATTAGAATTCTTAAAAAGAAATTCAAATCAATTATCATAAATGATACCACAAAAAGAGAAAGAAATAAACCACAAATGATGAAGTTCAAAAAGTTCGTAGACAAATGATAGGTATCTATTTTTCTATCTTTATAATTTGCTATTGCCAAATTTCCAGCGGAATTATTTCTATAAAATTGTCTCATAGAAGGAATCATCTTTAATGAAAATAGAATTAATAAAAACAAGACAATTCTAATTAAAGCAATAGTAAAAGCCGCAAACCATTGACCCACTCCTGCATCAACCAATGTACTAAATACAAAAAATGGAATTAGAACAATCCCAAGAATTCCAATTATTGCTCCTATAATTCCAGAAATTGACAACGCTACAGCATGTCTAGAAACTTTTAATTTTTTGGCTATCTTTTCTTCTAAATCTGGCTCTTTTTCATTTTTTAAAGTTACTTGTGACCTGTTAAGTGAAATTAAAAAAATGTAAATCCCGTAAAGAAAAAGTGTTATACCCCTTAAAAATGGAATATTTGTCTTCCAACTATTTTTCTTATCTTTGAATGAAATAATATCTATCTTTCCCTTGGGATTGATAGTTGAAATAACCCTATTCCGCCCCAATATACAAGCAGTTCCTTTAATAACCGGAAATATAAGCATATAACTATTATTGACAGATAGTATATATTTAAACAAGTATACATAGTTCTGTTTTATGATATGAAATTGGAAAAATTTAAAAAAACATATCCAAGGCAAATAAATACACATTATGTTAAAGATCCCTACGAAAAAGGTTCAGTCATGATCGCCATCAATATTCCAAACGAAATAATTGGAGAAAATGGATTAACAATACTACCACCAAACTGGGGCGGATATGAAGGGTCTCTTATTAAAGACGGAGTTTTAATGTTTCCATTTGATCCAGCTAGAAGTCTTGAAGGGCAAATTTGGGCTTGGGAACAAGAAGGTTCAAAAAAATTAGACTGGTATCCAAATAATGAACCTAATACATATTCAGATTGTGATAAAAATGGAACTTTTAAAGACAGTTCTCTGAGAAAATTGTTTCAGCAAGATAAAGAATATGAAGGATATCCATATTTTGAAAAAAATGAATCGAAAAACAAACAAGAATAAATATGCTGTTTTATATAAATAAAATTAATTTAATTTTTGTATAAAAAGGAAACTCCTATGGGTTTCTTTTTCAATTTGACTTAAAAAGACATTAAACAGAATAAATCCAAACCGGCTATACAATAAATAAAAAACTCGTTAGGCGAGGCTCGCCTTATTTTGAGGACTGGCTTGTACTTCAGTGTACATGACAGGTCTCAAAATAAAGGCAGTAAACGAAGCATAACGAGATTTTTTTATTTATTGAGTTTTTTCATAAACTTATCAATTCTACCACTAGTATCAATCATCTTTTGTTTTCCAGTGAAGAAAGGGTGGCATTTATTACAAATATCAACTTTCATTACTTTACCTTCATAGGTTGTACTTGTATTGAATGTGTTTCCACAAGCACAAGTAACTGTAACTTCATGATAATCTGGATGAATATTTTCTTTCATACTTAACTCCTTTTTTATTCTATATATCTTATAACTTTTTGTCAAGTGGCACGCCACTTTTATATTTAATTCTTAAAGCTACTAATATTATTTCTTTGCTATAAGTTTTAAATCAACCCTGCCTTTATCATCAACTTTTAAAACTTCAACTTCAACTTCATCTCCAACCTTGACTACATCTTCAACTTTCTCCACCCTTTGTGTAGATAGTTTTGATATATGAACCATACCATCTTTATTTGGTGCTA
>JAQVQJ010000006.1:21624-24767 GCA_028701635.1 Clostridia bacterium
CCTTTATCATCAACTTTTAAAACTTCAACTTCAACTTCATCTCCAACCTTGACTACATCTTCAACTTTCTCCACCCTTTGTGTAGATAGTTTTGATATATGAACCATACCATCTTTATTTGGTGCTAATTCAACAAAAGCTCCAAACTGCATAATTTTAACAACTTTTCCACTATAAATTTTTCCGATTTGAAGTTCATCAGTAATGTTTAAAATTATCTTCTTTGCTTTCTCTGCCATTTCTGTATCCGGAGTCGCAATAAAAACTCTTCCATCATCTTCAATATCGATTTTAACGCCTGTTTCTTCGATGATTTTGTTTATAACTTTTCCGCCAGAACCAATAACATCTTTTATTTTATCTGGATTAATATTAAATGTGATTATCTTTGGAGCATATTTTGATAGTTCTGCACGAGGTTTATCTATTGCTTCAAGCATTCTATCAAGAATGAAAAGTCTACCTTGTCTAGCTTGTTCTAATGCTGTTGTTAAGATATCTTTGTCAATTCCTTTGATCTTCATATCCATTTGAATAGCTGTGATACCTTTTGCTGTTCCTGTAACTTTAAAGTCCATATCTCCTAAGAAATCTTCAAGTCCTTGAATATCTGAAAGCACTGCAACTTTATTACTGCTTTCTTCTTTAATCAATCCCATTGCAATTCCAGCAACCGGAGCTTTAATTGGGACTCCGCCGTCCATAAGTGCTAATGTTGAACCACAAGTACTTGCCATTGAAGATGAACCGTTTGAAGATAAAACTTCGCTAACAAGTCTTATAGCATAAGGGAATTCCTCTTCGTTTGGAATAACAGGCTCTAATGCTCTTTCTGCTAATGCTCCGTGTCCTATTTCCCTTCTACCTGGACTTCTTAATGGTTTTGCTTCTCCTGTTGCATATCCAGGGAAGTTGTAATGATGCATATATCTTTTAGACTCTTCATCATCTAACCCTTCAAGTTTTTGAATATCAGATATTGGCCCAAGTGTTAAAGTTGTCAAAGCTTGTGTTTGTCCACGAGTGAAAACTCCTGTACCATGAACACGAGGCAACATTCCAACTTCGCACCAAATAGGGCGAATTTCTGTTAACTTTCTTCCATCTGGTCTAATACCTTCACTAAGAATTTTCCTACGAACAGTTTCTTTTGTAATCTTGTAAATAACATCTCCAATCATTTTTGTATCATTTGGATTTGTTTCTGCAAAATGTGCATATATTTCTTCCTCTGCGACGGCTTGTTTTGCTTGTCTTTTCTCACGATCAAATTCATCAAGTGCTTTTTCAATAAGTGGTGTAGCAAACTCTCTAACCGCTTTATCTATTTCAGGTGTTACAATACTGTAAGTAATTTTGTTGTTTATTTCCTTACCAATCTGCTCTTTGATTTTCTTTTGGAAAGCTACTATTTTCTTAATCTCTTCGTGTCCAAACATAATACCATCAAGCATCTCTTTTTCTGTAACTTCTTTTGCTCCAGCTTCAACCATTAAAATGGCCTCTTCTGTTCCTCCCAACATTAAGTGTAATCTACTTTCTTCTCTTTGTTTTGCGTCTGGATTTATAACATATTCTCCATTAATCAAACCTACACAAACTGATCCTGTTGGTCCCATAAATGGAATGTCGGATATTGTTAATGCAAAACTAGAACCCAACATTGCTAATGGTTCTGGTGCAATATCTGGGTCAACAGATAATGCTGTTGCTACTACTGTAACATCGTTATAAAATCCCTTTGGAAAAAGTGGACGAAGAGGTCTATCAATTAAACGAGAAGTTAAAATTCCTTTATCACTCGCTCTTCCTTCTCTCTTTTTAAATCCGCCTGGAATTTTTCCTACGGAATACATTTTTTCTTCAAAATCTACTGAAAGTGGGAAAAAATCTATACCTGGTCTTGGTTGTAGAGCCATATTTACATTAACTAAAACTACGGTTTCCCCACATTTAACTAAACAACTTCCGCTAGATTGTTCACAGAACTTTCCAACTTCAAATGTTACTTTTTTGCCTCCTACTTCTATTTCAAAGACTTGTGCTGTTTTACTCATTATTATCTCCTTCTTTACCAATCAAAATTGCCCTCAATTTCGACTCGATGGCATTGCCATCTAATTATTCTCTTTTTTAATATTGTCATTCCGAGAGAAGCGAATAATTTTATTTTTAAATTGTTCGCATTCCTCATTGATATGACAAATTTAATTTTTATCTAATGTTTAATGATTTTTTAATTTCACGATATGCATTAATATCTTTTTCTTCAAGATATTTTAAGAGACTTTTTCTTTGTCCAACTAATAGAAGCAACCCACGACGGGAATGCTTATCGTTTTTATTTGTTTGCAAATGTCCAGTTAAATGATTAATTCTTTCTGTTAAAAGTGCAATTTGTACTTGTGCAGAACCAGTGTCATTAGCTGATAAACGATATTTTTCAATTATCTCTTTCTTACTCATATATTTTCCCTCCTATCAAAAAATTCGCTTTAAACAAAGCAAATCGTATAGAGGACACTCGATAAACCTTGCTTAAAGTATTTCGTTAGTATAACACGCAAAAAAAAAGTTGTAAAGGTATTTTTTACAACTTAGTGTTTTTTATTATATTTTAATACTCTGTTATAATTTTATTTTTCTTTTATAAATCTCTAAATTAATACTCACTTTATTTAAATATTTTTCCGTTTCTTTATATGGAATATTGTGTAAATCTTCTCCATTCTGTGAGTATATTTTATTTGTCAACCAACTCTTTACTGTTCCCTCACCCGCATTATAAGCACATAGTGCAGTTTCTAAATTATCAAACTTTTTTATTAAATATTTAAGATAATATGTGCCAATTCTAATATTTGTTGTGGGGTCTAATAATTCCCCCGTTTTAGTTTCAGGATTATATAACATATCTTGCAAATTGCTTTCATCTGTAGCGACAGATTGCGTTTCAGCACTACTTTGTGCCAACTTTTTCACTACCCACTCTGCAGTCGAAGGCATAATTTGCATTAACCCAACAGCGCCTTTACTCGAAATAGCCATTACATCAAATCTACTCTCTGCATTTATAACACTTGCAATTAAAATAGGGTCCATTTCAAACTCTTCCGCCGCCGCTAAAATATCTTCTTCATATT
>JAQVQJ010000078.1 GCA_028701635.1 Clostridia bacterium
GATCCAATTAAATATGTTCTTGATACGAGCGAAATGAAATATGAAACCGCAAAAATGTTTAATGCAATAAAATATGGAGAAATGTAAAATAATGGAGAATAACAAAGTAGGACTTACCTACAAAATAAAAACGCTACCTCAATAAAACATGATATAATACATAACTATGAATGACATAACACTGGTTATTTTATCTTGTGACAATTTCATAGATGTGTTAGATGGATGCATAAAATCAATCCATACTTTTTGGTCCGATTGTCCAATGCCAATCGCTGTTATAACAGAATCTATACCTGAAAAGAGATTTGATAATGTGACATTTTTTGATGCTGGAAAGGGAAAAGAATACTCTGATCGCATTAAAATATCTCTCCCTCAAATTAAAACAAAATACGTTATGGTGATGCTTGGTGATTACTACATTAACAAAAAGGTTGATACTAAAAGAATTGAATACCTCTATACAGTAATAAGAAATAACGATATAGATTACCTAAGATTGTTTAATAAAAGTTTTAAGGAAAAAAAGAAATTCCCTGAAGACAAAAGCCTTCGAATAATTGATACTTCTTATTTTCGCTATAAAGTAAATTTGTATATTGGAATTTGGAAAAAAGATACTCTTTTAAAAATGTGTCAAGAAAGTCAAAATGCTTGGCAATTCGAAGTATCATTAACAGAAAAAATGCACCATTTGCATGGAAAATGTTTGACCATAACGAAAAAGGAAATATCGATTGCCGATGTCGTTAGAAAAGGCAAAATAACGAGAAATACTTGGAAATATGTTCATAAAAATGGTCTTTACGAAGGAGATAGAGTAAAACAAGATTTTAAATCTTACTTTAGACTAAAGATGATTTCATTTTTAAAAACTATCACCCCTGTAAAGATTCAAGAAAAAATAAAAAAACGTCTTATTAAAAAAGGCCACAAATATTATAGTAGTTGGGACAAAGATAAGAATGAATAAAAATGAGTCAATAGATGTTGTTGTTCCAGCATATAAAGTTGGTGAATATATTGAAGAATGTTTATCAAGTTTGTTAAGACAAACATATCAAGATTTTAAATTGTTTGTCATTTATGATGAATGTAATGATAATACGCTAGAAATCATCGAATCATTCAAACAAAAATTTAAAACTGATCAATTCAACATAATCTTTAGCCCAAAAAAGGATGGACTGGGAGCGGCGAGAGATATTGCGTTGGATTCAGGACTTTTAAAGGGAAAATATGTAATTTTTCCAGATTCTGATGATTATGTCGAGCCAAATTATTTAGAGCGACTATTCAAAAAAGCAGAAGAAACCAATGCTGATATAACATATTGTGGATTTGATCGTGTTGATGCAAAAACAAGAAAAGTAATTTCCGTCGACATGATACACAATGGGAATAAAACAATTATGGATTTACTTCATTATAATCAAATAATATATTTGAATATTTCTGTATGGAATAAACTCTATAAGATTGATTTATTTAGCAATGTTCGCTTCACTAACATAAAAAGAGGTGAGGATCTTTTTTGCTTTTTAAAAATTTTGCCATATGTAAAATGCATTTCCTTCGTGAATAATGTTTTATACCACTATCGTATTAGAAGCGATTCTTTGTCTAATGATTTTGGGCTTGAACAGTTGAATGAAATGTGCAAAGGATTTTTAGTGACAAAAGATTTTTACAAGAAGAATTATGATATTACACATGATTATTTTATTATTCTTACCGCAATTGCTTTTTTACGAATTGGAATAAGCGCCACATATCGTGCCAGTCATAAAGATAAAGCAAATAAAAAAAGATGTTATAGAATATCGAGATCATTTTTAGACGATTATTTTCCAGAATGGTACAAAAATCCTTATATATCTTTTAGAACATGCTCAAAATATGGATTTAAATCAATGATGGTATGGCACACAAAGTTGCTATTTAAGCACCATATGTTTGGACTTTTTATTTTCTTTTACGAAAACTTCGTAAAATTAACGCATAAAGATATTAAGTGGTGATTATCATACCTGCCAAAAAAATTCATATGGCACGATATCAAGTTGATTCCCTAAAATTGCATAGACAATAAATAAAACTGATAATCCAATAACGGCAATACTAGTTAATGAAACTTTTAATATTTTGCTATTAAATGTTTCAATCATTTCAGGCGCAGCCATTATTCCAACCAGTGTAAAATAAAAGCCGTATCTCGGAAAAACTTGATTCACTAAACAAAATGATTGTAAAAAGCATGTCAACATGAAGGCCCATATTGCGCCATTATTATAAAAAGAGTTGTTATGATTGCTGAATTCTCCACCAATATTTGATAATTTTGGATGTCTTTGATCTAATGTTTCAGTCTTTGAATTAATAAAATTGGAAACATAATTATTTTTTTGAAAATAAGCTAATGCAACAAAAATTAATACATAAGCAAAAAACATGCCACCACCACCATAATCGCCAGGCATATATGAAGCATTATAAAGCGAAAAATAAATGGTTTGAAAAACACTTGTTGATATAAAAAAGGAAATTATTAGTAAAGGAATAATAAATACTAAATACTTCTTTTGAAATTTAATATACGAAAGCCCAAATAAAACAAAGACGATTATTGATGAAGAATGGAAGAAATAAGAGATAAGAACAATTAGAATAGCAAAAATAATTTTAACAATCTTTTTAGATGAAAAAAGATAATAGGCCAATGAACAAAGAGACATAGCCATGGCTTGTCTTATTCCAGATAATTCAAATGACAAAAACAATGCGACAAACATTAACACACTAAATAAAGGATTTTTGCTTATTTTATATAAAACAATGCAAATTGGTATGTATACTACGGCATATACAAAGAAAAGAAATTGTTGAAATGAGGCATTAAGGGAAGAAAAAATTTTGTTTATTAAGACATATCCCCATTCCATACCGTTATAATTAAGACTGTTCCAACTCTCTGAAGATATTTTTACAAAAGCAGCATAGTATTGATAAGTATCACGACCAACATTTATAGATTTTAGAGAGGAAAGAAAATACAAAGATAAACCGCAAATGGCAACAAGAAAAATTTTCGCAATCATTTTGTTTTTTTTTGCAACTAGCAAAGAAATGATACCTGATAAAATGATAATAATCAGAAAAATAAAATAGATAATCATATAACAATCTCATCCATGTTTTCGTTGTCGCCAATAGATATTCTAGTTGAATCATCATTTTCTTTTTTCATCTTTGTTATATTGTTTTTCGAAGAATCAAATAAGATGAAATATAATACAGCAGAAAGAATGGTCGAATAAAATAATAATGTAGTTATTGAATAGCCTAACCAAGTGAATGCAATGTTAAAAAGTATACTTGTTCCGATGATATAAAAGATAAAATACGATATTAAAAAACCACCAATAATCATTAAAGGACATAATAAAGATAAAAGACGACATGAAATTGCACTTCTTTCTTTATAAAGATAATAGATTTGAGAGATTTGAAAAAATAATGCAATTAAAAGTAAAGTGACAAACAAAGCGAAGAATAAGTATTTATTTGATGAACCATAAAATGAAAAAGTTTCTTGCTTAATTGTTTGCAAATTCCCTTCATAAACACTATTTAGTGCCTTATCGTAATTATAATAATGAGATGAATAAGAATTTTCGTCGATATAAGAAATTGATTTTTCAATGATGGTCACAAAAGTACATGTTGACGTCTCTTCACCATACAATAAAAAAGCAAAAGAAACATTTGAAATATGATAAAGGATTGTATTGTATTGACATAAGACAAACTTATCACCATAAATGGTTTTAAAATCGCCAAGAGATTCATCTGCGATAACTCCCAAAATTGTCAAATTATCAAGCAGTTGGCTTTTAGAAGTTCTGCATTTTACAACATAGTTGTTCAAATCAGAATAATCGTAATCTTCTGATGGAAAATCAGAATTAAGAATTTCATCAGCATAAGCTTGAGTAATATAAACTTCTAGACTATTGTTGCTAGCTTCAGTTGGAAAATTACTGCCATCAACAAGCTCGAAACCATAGTAACTATTTGCATCTTCAAATGTTGCTGAATGCATTGATACAATTGAAGAAGTTAAAGTAGAATCAGAATAGTTTGGATAAATTGTCAATGGAATGTTTTGATTAGATAATTGTGATGAAAAAAAAGCTTTGCTAGTTAATCTCATGTCGACATAGAAGATATATTGCTCTTCTAATAGGTCTTTATATTCTTTCATTGAATTAACATTTGAAGAAGGAACAACAGTCCCATAAGAAAAATTAGATTCATCTTCTGCTCTTTGATTAACGATTTCATTGCTTATTGATTGATATGAATTTTGAAAAATGAAAGATCCTGATAAAGTTCCAAATATAAAAACAAATGTCATAGAAACAAAAAGGATGGACATTCTTTTTTTGCTTTTGGAAAAGGCTTTCAAATAATCATCCATCATTTGTTTCTTCTTTATTGCATTTCTATGTTGATTGGGATTATCGGTATTTCTTTCAATTTTTTTGTTTAATCTGCCAATTATGAAATGGTAAATATTTTTATTAAAAAAGACAATAGTTATAATGAGATAACTAATGAAAAACAGCATGAAGGAAACAATAATTGACGAGGTTATAAAAACTGCAAAATAAAACAAGGTAGAAACAATGAATGCATATATGGTGTTTTTCCAAATTTTAAGATTATATTTCCGTGAAAAATATAACTGTGAAGTGATTAACCAGATAAAGAAAACAATAATTGATGAAGCGGCGATTGATTCTGTATTATGAAAAATATAATAGGCTCCAATATTAAAGCCAATCGATAAAGCCAAAACTCCTAATGATATCCAAAAATAAAGCATGTTTTTATTAAATGTTTTGTAATAATTTTGAATGACAATATTAATTACTGAAGTGATGATTACACCAGGAAAAATTATTTTTACAATTATTATAGAGGAAACATATTCAGACAGAAACTTTTCAATAATCCATTGAATCGGGAAAAAACAAGTTAGCAATAAAAAACCAACCGCAAACATTCCCGAGATCATTTTATTGAAGCTTTTGATAAGCAAATCTTGATTCATTCGTTTCAATGCTGGATATAAGACAGTTGAAATAGCGGCAACAGCTGTTGTAACAAGGGAAATAATTGTATAGGCAAACGCAAAATAGGCAAAATCCTCATTTGAAAAGAAAATGTTTACCACTTGTCTATCACATGCATAAACTAGCACAACAACAAAATCAGCTATCAATAAAGGCATTCCAATTTTGAAAAGTTGATTAACATCTTTTTTGTTAGAAACAAAACTATCAGCTTTACCAAAAACAATGCTTCGATATGCAATCAAGTACCAGACGAAAATAATCACGAAAATTAATGTATAGCATGTTGTGTATACGAGAAGGCTGATATTATTAGTGGCAAAAAAGTATGAAACAACCCATAATATTCCGAGTGCGACAATTTTCAAAATGCTTTGAAGCAATAATATTTTTGAGTATTGTTTAAATTGCTGAGTTATTTGAGAAATCTGTTGAAAATACATCATGCAGTTAACACTAAATGAGTAAATTGATAGCAAAACAACAATAGCAGACCAAATTCCAGAAAAGACAGTGAATGCTACAATAAATCCGATAATGGCAACAACACCTTCGATGGCAAACAAAATGCGGGAATATAAACGAAATCTTGTCGTGGGAAGTTCATCCATATTTTTCCCACCATAAAATAGAAAAATTCCGTTAATTAAGCCAAATTGAAAAATTGAAACATATGCTGCATATAAAGAGAAAGTTTTGAAATAGCCGTAACTTTCAACACCTAAAAACTTTGGAACAAAAAAACCAGTGAATAAGCCAGCTAAAATTAGTAGAAGATTTGATAAAAAAACATGGAAAGTATTTTTCGCAAAAGTTTTTTTATTGAAGCCGGTGTTTTTTTGGTTTTCGATTTCTTTCTTCATATTTTTTAAAAATGTCTTTGCTAACTAAATCATTTTTTGAAATGAAATGATTTATAATAATACACTCATTAATAAGTATATTAGCATAATTGCTTATAAAAAAACATTCTAAATGATTTTAGAATCATACATCTTAATAATTGCTTAAATGGTATGTTTTTTGACAAAAATATTTTATTTTCCCCAATTGAAAAACTAAACGCAACTTTATAATCGAAAGTCGCATTTAGTCTTTCCTATATAATGTAATTGCCTCTTGCCATCCATATGAAAGGAGGACAAATTACATGGGTGAAAACAAAGGCA
>JAQVQJ010000079.1 GCA_028701635.1 Clostridia bacterium
CAAGTTGGGCTGTTGTTTTTGTTTCCCTTATTGTTAGTGTCAAAACTTAATAAAAGGACTTCGGCTCAAACACTCGATGACTTTAATTTTAGAAAAATTGATTTTAAAACGATATTAATATCAATTGTGATAGGAATTATTGTATTTATTTTAACAGTTGTTATAAGTTCATTTTTTAGTTTTTTACTCGGAATGTTTGGATATTCTTCGAGTTCAGGAGGAGACTCTTCCGTTTCGACATGGCAAAGTTTTATTTTGTCTATAATTATAATTGCCGTTCTTCCAGCATTTTGCGAGGAGTTCACTCATAGGGGAATGCTCTTGTCTGGGCTAAAAGAATTGGGTGCAAAAAAAGCAATCATTTATTCTGCGCTATTTTTTGGATTACTTCATCTCAATATAGAGCAGTTCTTTTATGCTACAATCATCGGAATAGTTTTAGGGGGAGTTTCTCTTCTTTCCAGAAGTATAATCCCGGCAATGATAATACATTTTATCAATAATTTTATTAACGTTTATTTGGATTTTGCAAGTTCAAATGCGTTACCTGGTGGAGATTTGTTGTCAAGAATTAGTTTATTTCTAACCGAGGGAAATCCTTTTTTAAACATCATATTTATTGTGCTTTTTATAAGTTTATTAATTATTTTATTGCTTTATTTAATAACGATATTGTTAAAAATAAATGCCCAAAAGTCATTTAAGGAATATGCCGAAGCCATGGCGATTAAAGAATTAAGGAATGAAATTTTAGGGGACGCTATCGAGCCCAAAGAGCCAATAAGAAAAAGTTTTTTTAACAAGTTGAGAACTTCAAGTTTTGTTCAAGTTCCCTACGAAGTGTTGGGATTTTATATAACACCGCAAGTAAAAATGGGAAAGTTGGATAAGGTTTTTATATATAGCACTTTCTTACTTTCGGGATTAATTACTTTATTTACGTTTATTTGGGGAGTTTTATAATTTATCTTAAATAGGACAACTTTGATTTAATTCGAGTTAGGCTATTCTCAATACTTTTTTCAGTCTTGTTTAATTTACTAGACATAAGTTTATAACTAAGTCCACTCAAATATAGAGATAATACTTGTTTTTCAAATTTACTTAAATTATCCGATATTTCTTTTTTAATATTTTCCACTCTTTCTTTTGAAATAAGTTGTTCGTCGGGAAGTTGGGAAGGGGAAGGGATTATAAAATAAAGGAGTTCTTCATCCTCGTTGTCTTCTTGATTAAAATCATATCCACCTTGATTATTTAAACTAATAGACTCGTTAAGGGCCTTATTTTTTTGCCTATTTGCTGTTTTTATTGCTGACTGTATTTGCCGGTTAATACAAAGACTTGCGAAATAAATAAACTCCGGATTTAATTTAGGGTTATAACTTTGATACGCTTTAAACAGTCCAATCATTGCTTCTTGATAAAGGTCGTCTTCATCTTGTCCAGCCAAAAAATATCTTCTGGCTATTTTTAAAGCCAAAGATTTATATTTAGTGAATAATTCTTCAAGGGCAAGTTCATTGCCCAGTTTTGCCTTTTGTATTAATTCCAAATCGTTTATCACAAAGTGATTATATAAAAAATAAAGAGATAAGTCAATTTTAAATCCGATATTGACATTAGGAGGTTCTTAGTTTATTATTGATATATGGATAACAAGGTTAAGAAAATAGCCATAATGTATGATTTTGATTATACTTTAACATATAAATGTATGCAGGAATTTGGATTGTTCCCAGAGATTATGGGAATGTCTTGGGAGTCTTTTATACAAGAAAAAAGAGATTTGGAAAAAAGATTAAGTGCCGATTCCGTTTCAGCTTATCTTTATCTTATTTTAAAAAAAGCAAAAGAAAAAAATATAAAAATAACCCGCGAAGGTTTTAATAAACTAGGTAAAAATATAGAATATTTTCTAGGGGTAGAATCTTGGTTTGATCGAATAAATAAGTTTGGGGAAGAACAAGGAGTTGTTATTGAGCATTTTGTATTAAGCTCAGGCATTAAGGAACTTATAGACGGATGTTCTATTGCTAAGCATTTTAAAAAGATTTACGCTTGTGAATATTTTTACAACGATGAAGGACTTGCAGATGGGGTTTCTAACTTTGTAAACTTTACAAACAAAACGCAGTTTGTTTTTAGAATTAATAAAGGGTGTTTGGATGTTAATGACGATAGAGTTTTAAATAGTTATGTTCCTCAAAATGAAAGAGAAATACCTTTTACAAATATGATTTACTTTGGTGATGGAGATACAGATGTTCCTTGTATGCAGTTAATTAAAGACAAGGGTGGGAAATCGGTCGCGGTGTATAATGAAAAAAATTTTGATACAGCAGAGAGGTTGTATAAAGAGGGTAGAGTTAACTTTTTCGCCCCGGCAGATTACAGGGAAGGCAGTTTTTTAGAATTGTCGATTAAAGCAATTATAAAAAATATGGCAAAAAGAGAATGTAAAGATATTTATAAAGATGCATAAATATACAAAATAATAAAAAGTTATGCAATATATTTGACATTATCATAAATATATGATATATATAATAATAAACATTTCTGTTCAAGAAAATGAATAGAATAAATTAGAGGGAAAATTTGGAATATAACAGAAGAAAATTTAATATAATAGTTGTTTTTACCTTATGTTTAATATGTTTTGTAGTCGTATTTTCATCGGTGGATTTTTCTTCTGCTGAAAAAATAGGGGTAGTGGACAGCACAAGCGCAGAGCCAGAAGAAGAATATATCGAAGATGAGCAAGAAGAAGGGGAAGAGTCAGAAGAAGTTAACGTGAAAGTTCCTAAGTTTAATACATCATGGCAATGTTTGTTATATTCAATAGATATGTTGAATAAAGCTAATTATAGGATAATAACAACCCAAACGGTTGTTGGCGAAGTTTATGGAATTAGTAAGGTTCAAACGGTTAATAACTCGCTTTATGTTTGCTCTGATGGTATTTATACAAAATTAATAGGCTCTGGTGCAAAAAGTCTTTCCGAATTTGCGTATGGAGATGGGACAGCTATAACAACAAAAAGAGATGGAAAAATTAGCAAATACACCTACGCAAGCTACAAGGCAACTGTTGGAGTTAATTTGGGTGGGTTATCATACTATATATATAGAGATGAGAAGACCTCTACGGCTTCGGTCACCGATAAAAGCCGTCCAATTGATACCTATTATACAATACAAGCTACATTATTTCAAAGCGCTCTAGTAGATTATTTAAAGGTTATGGACTTTAATGCTGGTGGTGGAAGTAATCCGGAGATATTATCTTCATCTTTAACCTTTAAAATAGATAAAAAAACTGCTAGGATAAAATCTATTAAATCTTCTGAAGTTTATAAAATTACTCAATTTGGATTTAGGCCAACTTGTACTTCAACTGCAACCTCACTCTTCAGTTATAAAGACTATGCAGGTTCTGATGTAGTAAACGAAATAAAATCACAACTAAAATAGTTTAACTAAAAAGTTTTGTATAAATGTTAAATTGTTGTGAAGAGGAAAATTGAACAATAAAAATAATAATTCTATAATACCAAAAACAAAAAGAATTAACAAAGTCGGCGGTATTATCATTAGCAGATATAATAGAAAAATTTGAAGGGAATAGTAAAAAATCTGTATTAATTAGATTAGAGGCAGAAGAATCTAGAATAAAAGCCAAGTGGATAGATATAGTTTTGGATCAAGAATTTATTAAAGGGATGTCAAATATTCTATTTGGGATATTTAATTGGTATGTCTTAGTTGCAAAAGATGGACAGGAATTTTACACATCAGATGACCCAGTTTCTAAGTTATATACGGATCATTCTCCTTATGGTAGCCCAGAATTTGATCAATTAATTGTTTTTCCCCTGGCTCCATCTGTTTGTTTGCTTTTGATTAATAAAGATTTAGAAAAAGTAATTGATGTTGGGGCAGTAAAACCTAACGAATTTAATTATGTTGAGGATCGTTGGCTTTTTAAATGTAACTTGATAATAGCAATAAAAGCAAAAAGATTTATTTTTTCTAAAGAAAATAATTTTGATATTGTAAATAACTTAATTAAAAATAAAAAGGCAGTTGATTAACTTCTTCTTTGGTTGGAATGAATGGACTCGCGGAAGTTGCGAAAGCAACGGAGTCGCGAAGCGGACATCGACCCCCACCTTATACCCGCTAGCCAAGAAGTTTTCGTGCGGGGCGTTCGCGAATTGCATTCGCTCGGCTACAGGGTTCCACCCTGATGCAAGCGATGCTTGCGTTTTGCTTTGCAAAACAAGGTGGGGTAAATAAAAAAACTATACTGTTCGTATAGTCTTAGTTTCTGGTTGGAATGAATGGACTCGAACCATCGACCCCCACCTTATCAGAACGCAACTCTTTTTTGCGAAAATTCTACCCTGTGCTTTTAACACTGCTAAAATACAGCGAATTAGCACAGTAAAATAAAAACTGCAACACTCATAAAATCCAAACATACTGCAATTTACTGCAAATGTCTGTTTTTAAGCAAAATTAGCCGCTTTTGAACTGTCTAAAACGACTTAAAACTACTTAGAACTATCTAAATTATTCACTCAATAAAATAATTGAATCTGGAAAAAATATTTTATTTTAAGTTAAATTTTATTGTTTTTATAATTTCTTCACATTCCTTTAAGGATAACTTCATTTCTTTTGCAAAGTTTAATAAATCGCTTTCTGTTGGGTTGCCAATACCTAGCACAGTCATTTCATGTTCAAATTTATTATTAGTTTTTGTAATATCGTATGCTGGCGTTAGTTTATATCCATTTTGAATTTCATCATATAAAAACGCAAAGTTTTTTCCATGATCATCTTTATTTTTATATAAAACATTAAAACACATTCTTCTATATGCTTCGTATATATCATTTTGGTTTACGCATATTTTTTGAATTACTTGAAATAAATGAGCGTAATCTAAATTCGGTATTCTGTGAGTTGTTTCTAAAATTGCTGATAGCGAAATCATATGGATTTTTTTATCATTAATTCTATCAAATCTTTTAGCACCAAAAAATCCTTTATATATTTTTGATGGAAACAGTTTAAAGTCGTTTGTATTAATACCACATTTATTGGCAGTTTGATTTGCTTCATATTCCAACTGCCCAATATTTTTTGGATCAATAGAAGAAGGGAATTTTACAATCCATTCGCCTAATTCATCCTTAATATGTGCCTTTGGTCTTGCACCACCACTAGATCCACCAAAAGCAAAAATTTTATCTAAATCAATTTTTTCATCAGTATCATCTAATATCTTTTTAACTTCGTTAGCAAGCTCATCAAGATCCACGGCTTGTTTTTCTTCAGCAATTTGCATAGGTTCATAATCAAGACCACCTAAACCTTTGCCGCTTATTAAAGTAAGCCTTACTATTGGCGATAATTTGTCAAAATTAATTCCTCTTTTTGTCAGCATTCTTCTTACTAATAATTCTCCCCAACCATCTGGTAAAGAATCGTTAAACACTCCAAACAAACCATTAAAATGTGGCGAAGAGGAAATATAAACCTTATCAGTCAATGGCAAAGAAAATGGAGAGATAGAAAAACCATCTCTTATCCACTCGTCAGCATATTGAAATGCAATTTGTTTGTTATCAAGTTCTTGTAAATAACCAACAACCTTGTTGTTAAATTTAACAACTACATTTTTAATATTAATATTCATTATTTCATATCCTTTAAACTCTTAACAATGGGATTTTTAAACAACTCATTAAAATCTTCCAAACAGTCAATGGCATCAGTGATTTTTAATAAAGAAGATAAGGAAATATCACCAGTAGATTCAAATCTTCTAATTGAAGCATAGCTAACACCAGACCTTTTTGAAAGTTCTTGCTGTGTTAAACCAAACTCAACTCTTCTTTTCTTAAATCTGCTAACCAAATCATCTCGTATGGATTGTTTTGTTGTGACACTTACAAAGTCACCAATATCAAATTTCTTTTTCATATGCTAATATATTAGCACTTTTATATTGCTTTGTCAATAAATTGCCAACATATTAGCAATTTATTTTTTTAGGTTTAAAATAAAGATTTTCTTATTTTTTGTGTAAAAGGTGCATGTGCCTCATTTTAACTGCTTTAGTTCTTTTTTCTTTTTGAAAGAAAGTATAAATGACTTGCTTTTTTCGAACATAAACTATATAATAACTACATATTAAACAAGGAAGGAGTTTAGATAATGATATTTGGAGAAAGGTTAAAAATTGCACGAAAGAAAAAGTTCTTGAGTCAGGTTGCAATGG
>JAQVQJ010000080.1 GCA_028701635.1 Clostridia bacterium
AGAATTTGTGAAAATATGGCAAAAAGATATGGCTTTCAAGCTGTAATTACTGGCGAAAATTTAGCACAAGTTGCATCGCAAACTATTGAGAGTATGATTTCAACTGAAAGTGTTTTGGAATCATTGCCTGTACTTCGTCCAGTAGTTGGTTTTGATAAGCAAGAAATTATTGAAATTGCACAACAAATCGGCACATTCGAAACATCAATCCAGCCTTACGAAGATTGTTGCACGGTTTTCCTTCCAAAAGCTCCATTAATAAAGCCTAAAATTCCGCTTGTTGAAAAGGAAGAAAGCAAAATTGACATAGAGAATTTAATAAATGAAACATTAGAAAAAATTGAGATAATTAAAATAAATTAATATGGTTTTTACCTATTTTTTTGATATAATTAAAAAGAGGAGAAAAATGATTTTTAACGAAAGATGTAATAAAATATTTTATTTAATGTTGGATATAGATCCAGAAATGTTTGATGAAATTGATGATTATTTAACAATGATTCCTAATAAGATTTTAGATAAATTACAAAAAGGTAAAGATTTTAAAATCACCAATAAAAAAGAAGGAATAACTGCTCAATATTGTAATTATGATAATGAAGTAGAAATAAGTTTAAAGTATCAACTATATAGGGTAAAAATGATAATTGATATCAGTAAAATAACAAAACAAAATTTATTGGATATGAAAATATTAAAAGAGGGAGAAAGTCCTTTTATTATTAATGAAATAGGTTCAGTTACTGTTCTTTATCAGGGAGTGGGAGTGGAATTTGTATATGATATACAACGAACTAAAGACGGCTATTATGTTTCTTCAACTAGAAGTATTGACAGACAAGGAACAGGAGAGTATGAAAAAGAATTTACAACACCCAAAAAGAAAGTTGAAATTAGCGATTTAGTTGTAGAAAAAGGTAATGAACGAGAAAAAGAATAATAGAAATTTTATGATAGAATATTAGATAAATAAAAAAGATACAACAGCATCTTAATTAAATTATCTTTTTAATTAAGTCTCAAAAAGTTCTATTTAACGTTTGAATGTCATTATCTCTTAAAAGCGGTTCATTAGGATTTATTTTTTTTAGAACTGGTGTTATGTAAGGTTTGTCTTTTGCATCAGAAAATACAAGGTTGAGTATTTCTTTTGCTTCAGAGTCAATGTTTAATAGTTTAATAAAAACCTCAAAATATTTTGATGAACCATAATGTAATAATGTTCCCATAGAAAAATATTGCAAACACATCATTGCGTATATATATTTATCGCTATCAATAGGGGAACAATTTTTTTTATAAACTTGTTTAAACCAATCTCTTCTTACGGGATAAAGATCAAAAGTGAAGTTGTCAAAAGCATAGTTATCAGTGTCAACAAATTTAGGATTTTCGTTTATATCTATCATAATATTATCTCTTTTAATATCTCCTATTATAAAACCTTTTTTGTGTATGCGTTTAATTGAATCTTCCGCTTTTACTAAATAATCTATTAATTTTTGGTTATCCTCTAAAGAGTCTAAATCATTAAAAGTTTTTAATTTGTTCTTTGTTATAACAAGGTCAGTAAAATATCCCATTTTTCTATTGTTTGCATATGTAACTAATCCCTTAGGAAAGCAAAAAGATTCATCACTGAATTTAGTCAGCGCTTCGATTTTTTTATATTTATTAGATAGTTTTTTTTGAAGTTCCTTAAAAATTTTTAATGCTGTGGAGTTATCATATTTATAAACATGTGATTCAGCTCCATGGCCTATTGGAGGGTACTTTTCATAAAGATCACATTTTTTAATTTTTAATGTATTTAGTTTTGTATCAAAAATATCTTCTTCATACTTATCGTTTTTGTTATCTGTTGGTAATCTCATTATCATAACTACATATTAGCATCATCTTTAAAGGGTGTCAATAGAGACTTGTTAGAAAAAGGGGTTCAGCAAGGCGGGGTATTGCGAGAAACAAAGTTTTTTAATTATCCTTGGAATAAAAAAACGAGAGATAATTCACTCGTTTTAATTTTGTCTGGTAGTCCCAAGGGGAATCGAACCCCTGATACCGCCGTGAAAGGGCGATGTCTTAACCGCTTGACCATGGGACCATTTTGGTAGCGACGGAAAGATTCGAACCTTCGACCTCACGGGTATGAGCCGTACGCTCTAACCAACTGAGCTACGTCGCCATTTTTTTATTCCGTTTGCTTTGCAAACGGCACTTGTTACCGCCACCTCTTCATAGAAGTGTTTTTATATACTAATTCAAAAGGAATGGATTTTACAAAAGACTTATCAATTTAGAAGGCTTTTGTACTGGTTGCGGGAGAAGGATTTGAACCTTCGACCTTCGGGTTATGAGCCCGACGAGCTACCTAGCTGCTCTATCCCGCGATAGATGTCGTTTTGAAGCGACTGACTTATATTAATATAAAAGAATGCATTTGTCAACAGTTTTTTGGATATTTTAAGCATTGTTTTTTATTAATTGATTAATTTAAAATGAATAATAAAAATTAAATAGGAAAATATATAGCTTAAAGGGGTTGAGCTATGTCTAATATAGTATCGGTTACCGGTATTAACACTTCCCAACTGCCAAAATTAAAAAATAATGATTTAGTTGAGTTATTGAAAAAGGTTAAATCGGGAGATGAATTTGCCCGTGATGAATTTATCATTGCCAATCTTCGCCTTGTTTTAAGCGTTGTCCAGAGATTTGGAAGGAAACAAGGCAAAGCTGATGATATGTTTCAAGTTGGTTGCGTTGGTTTAATAAAGGCTATGGAAAATTTTAACATGGATTTGAATGTTCGCTTTTCGACATATGCTGTACCTATGATTATTGGAGAAATTCGCCGATATCTTCGCGATAATAATCCTGTTCGTGTAACAAGAAGTTTAAGAGATATTGCCTATCGTGCTCTTCAATCAAGGGAAAAACTATCAGCTTCTTCAAATGTAGAGCCAACAATAGATGAAATTGCTATTGATATGAACGAAGATTTGAAAATGGTTACAATTGCTCTTGATGCAATTTCCGACACAGTTTCGCTTTCCGACCCTGCATATTCAAGCAATGAAGAGAGTGTACAGGTTATGGATCAAGTTCCAGACCCTAAATATGATGTCGAAAGTTTGATAGAGCAGTTTGCTCTTCGCGATGCGTTAGTTAATCTTTCACCACGCGAGAAAGAAATTATAATGATGCGATATTATATAGGGAAAACTCAAATGGAAGTCAGCGAAGAAATTGGTATTTCGCAAGCCCAAGTTAGTCGCCTTGAAAAAAATGCTTTGGATAGTATTAAAAAGAAGATAACGTAAAATATTGAGATTTATTTAAAGGAAAATAAAAATAAAACCGCATTTCTGCGGTTTTTCTCTATAAGACTAATAACAAAACTACTTAGTTTTCTTTGATGTTTTGATACATTTTGTGCAAGCTTTAACTTTCTTCTCTTTGCCATCAACTACCATAGTTGTTGTTTGAAGATTAGCATCCCATTTTTTATTTGATTTTTTATTACTATGGCTAACTTTATATCCTGCCATTTTACCTTTGCCACAAACTTCACATACTTTACTCATATTTCCTCCGTAATCACTTTTAGACTTCGCAATTCTAACATATAAAAATATAAAAAGCAAGAGAAAATTGATAAATTTATTTACATTTTAATTAAATTTGAGAGAGAACAAAAGATTTTTTTTGTTTTGCTCAGAATAATAAAATTGTGGAATTTGCATAATCAAAATTTGTTGCAAAATAGTTTTACATATAGTATAGTATTAAAGCGGAAATAATTCCATAAGGAAGTTATAATGACTGTTGATACAAAAAATTATTATGGCAGAATAACAATATCAGATGAATGTATTGCTATCGTTGCAGGTTATGCAACGCTGGATTGTTACGGAGTAATAGATCTTGTACCACATTCATTTAAAGAAAGCCTTTCGGAGATTTTTAAAAAACAACCGTATTCTAGGGGGATAAAAATTTCTAGCGTAGATAGTAGAATTTTTATTGATATTTATTGTATTTTGAAATATGGCGTTTCAGTTAGTGCTGTTGCAGAAAGTTTAAAAAGCGCTGTAAAATATAGTGTTGAAAATTTCACGGGAATGATAGTGGACTCAGTTAATGTTCATGTCGTTGGCGTCCGTGTGTAATATAGGTGAAAAATGCAGAAAACAATTAATGGTACAATACTAAGAAAAATGATTATAGCTGGTGCTAGCTTGCTTGAACAAAACAAGAAGTCTATTGATGCTTTGAATGTTTTTCCTGTTCCAGATGGAGATACGGGAACTAATATGTTTTTGACTATAAAATCTGCATCTGCAGAAGTTAATAACTGTATTAATAATAATCTTGACTCACTATGTGAAGCTTATTCAAAAGGGGCTTTGAGAGGTGCTAGGGGAAACTCTGGTGTTATTACATCACAAATTTTAAAAGGATTGACATCTGTTTTAGGTCAACATCAAGAGATAACGACTAAAATTTTTGCAAAAGCAATTCAAGAAGGTTCAAACATAGCTTATAAAGCGGTTACAAAACCAAAGGAAGGCACGATTTTAACAGTCATTAGAACTATGGGTGAAGTGGCTATTGAAACGGCAAAAAAGCATTCAGATTTTGAAGAATTCTTTGAAATTATCTTAGATAAGGGTGAGGAAATTTTACAGCAAACTCCTGAAATGTTGCCTGTTTTAAAAAAGGCCGGAGTTGTAGATGCTGGAGGTAGAGGATTAATTGTCTTATTTACAGGTTACTATAAGGCTTTAATTGGAAATGAAAACATAACATTTAATTTTGATGATGCAATGCCTAATCAATCAATTGATGATGTTATTGCAGATATAAGTAATCTTGGAGAAATAGAATTTGGATATTGCACTGAATATATGGTTATTCATATGCACAAGAAAACAACAGAAGCGGATATAGACAAACTTCGTGAAAAGCTTATGGGAATTGGTGATTCAGTACTTTGTATTGGAGATTTAGCACTTGTTAAAGTACATGTTCACACAAATGAGCCAAACAAAGCATTAGGTTATGCTCTTGAACTCGGAGAGATTTGGAATATTAAGATTGAAAATATGCTTGAACAAAATCGTGAACTTAAAAAGAATGCAAAAAAGACAGAAGAATTAAAACCAATGGGTATGGTTGCAGTTGCTCCAGGAGAAGGGCTCGCAAACTTATTTATAGATTTAACTGTTGACCAAGTAATTCAAGGCGGACAAACTATGAACCCTAGTGCAGCAGATGTTGTGAGTGCTGTAGAAAAAGTCCAATCGGAAAATATCTTTGTTTTTCCAAACAATAAAAATATTATACTTGCAGCAGAGCAATCGAAAGCTCTAACGGATAGAAATATTCATGTTATTCCAACAAAAAACATTCCAGAAGGAATCTCAGCAGCGTTAGTATTCAATAGCGAATCAACTGTTGAAGAAAACATAGAAGCAATGAATACTGCTATTGAAAATGTAAAGTCGGGCTCTGTTACTTATGCCGTTCGTGCGACTCATGTTGATGGATTTGACCTTTCAGTTGGTGAAATAATAGGCCTTGATGATAAATCAATTTTGGCGAAAGGGAATGATGTTAAAAAGACAACTGAAGAATTAGTTGAAAAAATGATTAATGAAAATATTGTAAACATAACACTTTTCTATGGCGAAGACATAAAAGAAGCTGATGCTGAAAAATTAAAAGAATCATTAGCTAAAAAATATCCGGAATGTGAGGTTAGTGCTATATACGGCGGTCAACCTGTTTATTACTATATAATATCCCTAGAGTAAAAAATAAAATTTTGTATTATGCTTCGTTAACTGTGGGACGAGTCAAGACAGTCATTTATTTCATTATAAACTCCTGCCTTGGCTCATCCCACGAGCCTTGCCTAACGCAAAATTTTATTTTTAATTTTCATAAGAATTTTAAGAGATTTTATTTCTGTGTCATTTCGACCGAAGCGAAGCGGAGTGGAGAAATCTCATCATATAATAAAAAACTTGCCATAATCGACAAGTCTTTTATTTTTATTATCAAATTATCAAGTTATCAAGTTACTGCGGTTGGAAAGAGTGGTAATTCGCTTTCGGTAGGGCAGATTTGATTTTGAGATACTTGGCAACATGGAATTACTGGATATCCATATGATGGGACCAGCATATCT
>JAQVQJ010000081.1 GCA_028701635.1 Clostridia bacterium
GTAAGTTAATACCAGCTGGAACTGGGCTTAAAGTTTATCGTAAAATAATGCCAGTAGAAGTAAAATAAAAATTTAAAATGAAAAGATTTAATGATTTTAAAGTAGTTGGAAACAACTACTTTTTTATAATTGTTGTAATTTTGTGCCGAAAATTGTATAATTCATATATGAAGTACCACATTACAACTTTTGGTTGTCAAATGAATGTTCATGAATCGGAAAAATTAGCGGGGATATTGGAAAAACTTGGCTATTCTTTTACTGATAATTTAAATGATGCCGATGTTATTGTGTTTAATACATGTGCGATAAGAGAGGGAGCAGAGAATAGGGCGATTGGGAATATTGGGGCACTCAAGCAACTTAAAAAAGATAATCCCAATAAGATAATTGTGGTATGTGGTTGTATGACTCAACAACGAGAAGTTAGCGAAAAACTTTATAAAACATTTCCCTTTATTGATATTATTTTTGGCACGAAAAATTTTGAGAAATTTGAAAATTATTTATTAAATTTAAAATCTGATTTTAAAGATAGCTTAAAATTAGTAAATAAAAAGCCAAGGATTTTAGAAATAGAAGATAAGGATAACATTGTTGAAGATTTGCCTATGGCAAGATCGAGCGGAAATAACTATTGGGTTAATATTATTTTTGGTTGTAACAACTTCTGTACTTATTGTATTGTTCCTTATGTTAGAGGGCGAGAAAGAAGCAGGGATAGGGAAGAAATATTAAAAGAGATTAAAGAGATAATTTCAAAAAATTCAAACAATGAGAACAAAATTCGAATTACACTTTTAGGACAAAATGTTAACTCTTATGGGCAAGATAAGTATAAAGATTATGGATTTGCGGAGTTATTGGAAGAAATTTCTAAACTAGAAGGCAATTTTGAATTGGCTTTTATGACATCACATCCAAAAGATATAACAGATAAGGTTATTGAAATAATCGCAAATGAAAAAAATATAGTAAAGGAATTACATTTACCGATTCAATCAGGTTCAAATGAGATTTTAAAGTTAATGAATAGAAAATACACAGTTGAAGATTATTTAAAAAAAGTAGAAAAATTAAAATCGCTTATTCCAAATATTAGATTGACAACGGATATAATTGTTGGATTTCCAGGGGAAACAGAAGAAGATTTTAATAAATCTTGCGAGTTGATTAAAAATGTTAAATATGCAGGAATATTTGCTTTTATGTATTCTCCGCGAACTGGAACAGCGGCAGCAAAAATGAAAGAGCAAGTTCCATTAAAAATAAAAAATGAAAGGGTAAATAAAATTTTAGCATTACAAAAGAAAGTTAATAACTAAGGAGAAAATATGACATTAAGTCCAATGATGAAACACTATTTAGAAATAAAAGAAAAGTACAAAGACTCAATCGTTTTTTATAGATTGGGTGACTTTTATGAAATGTTTTTTGAAGATGCAATAAAAGCCTCAAAGGAATTAGATTTAACTTTAACAGGAAGAGATTGTGGATTAGGTGAGCGCGCACCTATGTGTGGACTTCCTTTTCATGCAGCAGATTCATATATTTCCAAGTTAATTGAAAAAGGATATAAAGTAGCGATTTGCGAGCAGTTAACAGAACCGAAACCGGGACAGATTGTTGAAAGAGATGTTATAAGGGTTATAACTCCGGGAACGGTTGTTGATGAAACTATGTTGGAACAAAACAAAAATAATTATATTCTGTCCTTGGGAATGTTTGCAAAAAATGAAAATAAAGAGAATTTAGAAATAACAGATGTAATAGGGGTTGGAGTTGCGTATTGTGATATATCTACGGGAGAATTTGTTGTTGAAGAATTAACAGGAACAAATGAGAGAATCTTACAAGACTTAAATGATTTAATTGTTAGGATATCTCCGGCAGAGATTTTAGTAAATGCAAATGCAAAACAAATTTTATTTTCGTTACAAGTGATAAAAGCAAAATTTGTAAATTACATTGGTGATTTATCGGAACAGGATTTTGAAGAGAATTCAGCATCAATATGTTTAAATGGTCAGTTTGGAAAAGATTATTTTGATAACTTAAAGAATAATGGAAAGTATGCAGTAAGGTCTGCTGGAGCACTAGTTAAATACTTGAACGATACGCAAAAACGAGGACTTTCGCATATAAATCAAATTCAATATGCCGAAGAAAGTGCCGTTATGCAACTTGATATCAATACTCTACGAAATTTAGAACTAACTGAAACTATAAGAGATAGAAAAAAACGAGGTTCGTTACTATCTGTCTTAGATAATACTTCAACTTGTATGGGAAGCCGACTCTTTAGAACATGGTTAATGAATCCGTCACAAGATGAAAGCGAAATAAACGGAAGATTAAATGCAATAGAAGAGATAATTTCTAATATTATTTTACGAGAAGAGTTGCACACTAAATTAAAAAGTATTACCGATATAGAGAGAATTGCTGGAAGAATTGCTTATGGTAATTTCAATCCAAAAGATGCCAATTCCTTAAAAATTGCTTGTTTACAATTACCAGAAATAAATAGAATTATATCGAACTTTTCCTCTATAAAATTTACTAATTACAAAGAGAAGTTTGATTCATTAGAAGATCTATACGATTTATTAGAAAAGGCTATCAATGAAAACGCACCAGCATTAACTCGCGAAGGTGGAATAATAAAAGAGGGATTTAATTTAAACTTAGATCAGTATAGGAATGCAGGAAAAGAAGCTTCAAATTGGCTTACAGAATTAGAAGTAAAAGAAAGAGAATTAACAGGAATTAAAAATTTAAAAATTGGATTTAATCGTGTTTTTGGATATTTTATTGAAGTTAACAAATCACAAGTAAACAATGTTCCTTATCGCTATCAACGAAAGCAGACAATTGCGAATAACGAGAGATATATAACAGAAGATTTAAAGATAATTGAAGAAAAAGTTATGGGCGCAAGTGAGCAAGCACTTAAACTTGAAATTTCACTTTTTGAAGATATTCGAACTATACTTTTAAACAATTTAAAGAGAATTCAAAACACGGCAAAGATTTTGGCAGAGTTAGATTGCTTATTAAGTGGTGCAATTATATCGGTTAAAAATAATTATTGCAAACCGAAAATATCTAAAAAAATAAAGCATATTAAAATTGTTGGAGGAAGACACCCAGTTGTTGAGTCATTGCTAAAAGACTCCTTTGTTCCTAATGACACTTTTTTAAATAACGATACGGATAAATCTATGATAATTACAGGGCCTAATATGGCAGGTAAAAGCACTTATATGCGACAAGTTGCCTTGATCACACTTATGGCACACGTTGGACTTTTCGTTCCAGCAACATCGGCGGAAATTGGCATAACAGATAAAATTTTTACAAGAATTGGCGCAAGCGATGATGTATCATTTGGACAGAGTACATTTATGGTTGAGATGACAGAAGTGGCATATATTTTAAATAACGCAACTGACTCAAGTTTGGCAATCTTAGATGAAATTGGCAGAGGGACTTCTACATTCGATGGTTTAAGTATTGCTTGGTCAGTTATGGAATATATAACAAAAAACATGAAAATGAAAACACTTTTTTCAACTCATTATCATGAGCTTACGGAGTTAGAAGGCGTTCTTGAAGGGGTAAAAAATTATAGAGTAACAGTCAAAGAATTTAATGATGAAGTTATATTCTTGCGAAAAATTGTTCGAGGCGGCGCAAATAAAAGTTTTGGTATTGCTGTTGCAAAATTAGCGGAATTACCAAATCAAGTTATCAAAAGAGCGAAAGAAATAAGCGAAAATCTTGAAAAAGCAGATATTAACCATCAAATAGCAAAACAAAATCTATCAAATAATGAAAATTATGAAGAAGTTCAAAGAGCAAATTCAAAAGTAGTTGGGATATTAAAAGATATTGACATTAATAAATTATCGCCAATGAGTGCTTTTGAAATATTGGCAGATTTAATAGAAAAGGTTAAAAAATAGGAGAAAAAATGGGAATTAATATTTTATCGAGTGAAATATATAACAAAATTTCAGCGGGAGAAGTTGTAGAACGACCAGCAAGTGTTGTTAAGGAACTTGTTGAAAATAGTATAGATGGCGGAGCAACAAAAATTATCGTTGAAATTGCAAACGGAGGAATAGCCAAAATATCGGTTAGAGATAACGGTGTTGGTATTGAGCCGGAAGATGTTGAAAAGGCTTTTTTACCTCATGCAACAAGTAAGATAGCAAAAGAGGAAGACCTTTCAATAATTGCATCTTTGGGCTTTCGTGGAGAAGCATTAGCAAGCATTGCCGCGATAAGTAATGTTGAAATGATTTCAAAAACAGACAATTATGATTTTGGAGTTTGCATAAGAATTTCTGGTGGTAATATTTTAGAAAAGAAAGAATTGGGGGCAGAAAGAGGCACAAAAGTTGAAGTTAATGATCTATTTTTTAATACACCTGCAAGATTGAAGTTTTTGAAAAAGCCTAAATCGGAAGAGGGGGAAATTACAAATTTAATTTCAAAATTAATCTTAGCAAATCCTAATCTTTCAATTAGATATATAGTTGATGAAAAAATCATTTACAATACCTTTGGGAATGGACTTGCAGAAGCTTTATATATAATCTATGGCAAAGAAACTTATGATAACTTACTTGAAGTTAATTACACTTCGGGAGATATATCATTAAATGGATATATTGCTCGACCAACTTATTGTAAACCAAATAGAACGTATCAAACACTATTTGTAAACAATAGATTGGTTACAAACTATATGATTTCATCAGCGGTTCAAGATGCAGTTGATGGATTTATAATGAAAGGAAAATTTCCACTTTTTGCACTTAATCTAACTGTGCCTTATGCTTCAGTTGATGTTAATGTCCACCCATCAAAACAGGAAGTTAAATTTGAAAATTCAAATAAGATATATGGAATTGTTAATAGTGCAATCTATAAGACGGTTTCTTCTACTAACTTTATTCAGTCAGGAGAGAATGTTATAAAAGGTGAAAATGAAAATAAAGAAGTAAACTTAGAAAGTTTGCAAAAATTAGAAAATAAAGAAGGATTTAGTTTTTCTAATTTAATAAAAAACACAGACGATGAAAAAAATAATTTAAATTTAAAACAAGATAATAGTACAATATCTAAAATAATTTATGAAAAATACTTAAAAAATACCGAAAAAATCGAAAAAAATAATGAAATATTAGAAAAAAATGAAAATTTATTGCAAGAAGTAGATATTTCTAGTGAAAATAATTATATAAAAAATGATTTTAAAATAGAAAATAAAATTATTAATTATAATCAAAATAAAATAGAAGAAGTATTTGATAAGTTCAAAATCGTTGGTGTAATTTTTAATACTTACATATTAATTGAAAAAGATGATTTATTTTTTATCATTGATCAACATGCTGCACATGAAAGACAACTCTATGATAAAATTATGCTTGAAATGAATAGCAACGAAATATCTACTCAAACAATGTTAGCACCATTTTTATTGCATGTTAACAATAAAGAAAAAGATTTTATTTTAGAAAATATTAATTCATTAATTAATTTTGGGATTGATATTACAGAATTTGGCGAAAATACTTTTAAAATTTCCGCTGTACCATATTTGTTATCTGATATTAATTTAAAAAATTTCTTTGACTCAATTTTAAAAGATATCAATTCATTAATGAAGAAGCCGATTGCATTTATTAACGAAACATTCACTCGTAAAGCTTGTAGAGCGGCGGTCAAAGGCGGAGATAAGTTAAGCGAAAATGAAATTGCAATATTATTAGATGGATTTGTCAAAAATAATAATGTATTATTATGTCCGCATGGAAGACCGATAGTTGTCAAATTTAGTAGAACAGATATTGAGAAATGGTTTAAAAGGATTGTTTAACAAAGAGATAAAGGGCGCATCTTTCGCCTTTTCAGCAAGATTCGGGCTAAGTCATGTATTTCTTTATACATTTCTGTCGCCCTCACTTTCGAAAAAACAAAATCTGCAACCCTTTACCGCTTTGTTAATTTATAAAAGGAGTAACATTGAAGAAAGTAATTATAATTTTTGGGCCAACAGGCGTTGGTAAAACGAAATTAT
>JAQVQJ010000082.1 GCA_028701635.1 Clostridia bacterium
GGCTCTAAATTCCTTTCCAATAGGGGGAGGACATATAACAGCAGATCTTTCTGAAACTTTCAATTTGAGCTTTGGTTCAGCTGAAAGTTTGAAAAATGATATTATTTTAAGTATAAACTCAAGGAGGGTTGATAATTATGAAGTTTCTACTGAAGATGAAATTGTGCCTGTGCCAATTTCTATTGCGAATAATACAGTCTTAGACAGAATAAATATGATAGGAACATTAGTTAATAAGTGTTTAAAATTAAATCAAGAAGAAAATTTAGAAATCAATGCAGTTTACTTGACAGGAAGCGGTCTTTCGTATATAAATGGAGCTAGAGAATGTCTTTCAAAACGCTTAGGAAAAGATGTAAACATTTTGATTTCATCAATGCCAAGCATGGCGAAACCTCATTTTTCGAGTTCACTTAGTGTTCTGTATGTCGCCTTAAAGGAAAAAAACGATAGCAAACCTAGTTGGATAAATTGGATAAAAAACTTATTTAAGTTTTAAGGAGAGAATTATGTATTCAAATAGTAATATTGGACCAGTAGCAAATATCAAAGTTATTGGAATTGGTGGGGGTGGAAATAACGCCGTAAATAGAATGATTAATGCGAATATCACCAGTGCGCAATTCGTTGCTATAAATACAGATAAACAAGCGTTATTAATGAGCAAGGCTGACCTTCGTCTTCAAATTGGAGAAAAACTAACTAGAGGACTTGGAGCTGGAGCTGATCCAGAAATAGGACAGAAAGCGGCAGAGGAAAGTAAGGCAAGTATAAGCGAAATGCTTAAAGATTCTGACCTTGTATTTATCACAGCCGGTATGGGTGGCGGAACAGGAACAGGAGCTGCACCTATTGTTGCTCAATTAGCAAAAGAAATGGGAATATTAACTATCGCAGTTGTTACAAAACCATTTAACTTTGAAGGCAGAAAAAGAATGGAAAATGCTGAAAAAGGTCTTGAAAATCTTAAAAAATATGTTGACACATTGGTTGTTATTCCTAACGATAAGCTTTTAAAGCTTGTTCCAAAGGGAACTCCAATTGTTGAAGCATTTAGATATGCTGATGATGTGTTGAGACAAGGTATCCAAGGAATTTCTGATCTTATTGTTACACCAAGTCTTATTAACCTTGATTTTGCTGATGTTCGTTCAGTTATGAAAAATAAAGGACTCGCACATATGGGAATTGGACACGGTAAGGGCGATAATAAGACCATAGAGGCAGTTAGACAAGCGGTTTCAAGTCCATTGCTTGAAACAACAATTGAAGGCGCTACAGGTATTTTAATTAATGTTAAAGGCGGGAATGATCTTCCACTTGATGAAGTTTATGAAGCTGTTGAGTTAGTAAGAGAAGTTGTTGATGATAACGGTAATATAATCTTCGGTGCGGCTATCGATGAAGCAATGAATGAAGAAGTTGAGATTACAATAATCGCAACTGGATTTAGAGGCAATTTAGTACAAGAAGATGCACAAGCACAAAGAGCAAGAGAAGAAGTAAAGGCTTATGGCAATTTTGACAAAGATAAATATGACCAATACATACAGAAAAACAACTCATTAGGAATCACTCGTGGCAGACTTTCTGAGATGGATAACGAGAAACAACAACAAAAAGCTATTGAAGAAAAAGTAGAGCAGGAAGAAAGACAAACATCTCGTATGAGAATTAATGAGGCGGATATTCCACCATTTCTTCGCAAAATTAAAAAAGATAGATAAAAGCATAAATGTTATTAAAAAAACAAGGCGTTTGCCTTGTTTTTTTGTTTGTTAGTTTTTGTTGTTGATCATTTCTATAAGTTTAGTTTGTTGGTTTTGTAGATTTTCGCGTTTCTTAACATACTCGCCCAATTTAGTTGGATTAGATTTTGCTTTTTCATAGGTCGCTTCAAGCTTTTCTATTTGAGAATTTATTTTATTAAGTTGATTATCTAAATTAGCTTTGTTTTTTAATTCAGCTTTTTCGCGATCAGAAATTTGTTTTTCAAGAGTAGTTTTTCTATCGTAAGAATTTTTCTTGCGTTTAGCTGGTAGTTTTATCTTACTCTTTATTTTTCTAGTATAGAATATTATTAATCCTAATATTGTACAAAGAGCTAAAAGAATCGAAGGAATAACATACCAAAGGTAAGATAGAGCAGTAGGATCCGTTGTTGTTTCATCATCTTCTTCCTCGTCATCTTCTTCGTCGACAGGAGTAGTTGTTTCAGTTGTGTAATCATAGACAGCTAAAGAACGATTTACATCATCATTTTCATCTAATGTAGTGTCTAATTCCAATAAGTTTGTAAAAGATAATATTCCAGTTGCTAAATATGTTGTAGGTGCGCTATCTTCTGTCTTTAAAATGAAAGTGTCTTCAATAGTGTTATCAAATATATTAGTTTCACTCGCTTTCGAAATTAATTGAATATCATCTATATAAGCATAACCAGCTTTTGTATTCTCTTCTGTTCCAAGTTTTATAACAAATTTTACTTTTTTATCTGTGCTTGGTGCTTTTATAAATACCCTAAAAGTTGCCCATTCGTTTGAATCATCAGCCCATTCAGTGTAAGAGAACATATTTTCTCTTGTGTATATTGTTCCGCCAGCAGAGTTTACAATGTAAAAGTTCAAAGAATTATCTTCCGCTTCTTCAGAAGTTTTTGTTGCTGGTGTGTTAAATTTAAATGAGATTTCATAATATTTGTTTTTTGTTAGTGTGGCTTCCGCACTTGTTATTGTTTGGTAGGTTGTTGTTTCATTTTGTAATAGTAAAACGTTATTATTAGTCGAAGTGTTAGGATTTCCTGGATTTACTAAATCAAGCCCCAATGCTGTCATTCTTTCTGCGAATTTTGTGGAATTTACATCAATTATTCCATAATTTGCTACTCTATTAGCAATGTCTGTTGTTGCAGTTGTCTGTGTCCAATTAGTTGGTAAAAAATCGTTTATTTGATTACTTATGGTGTTATCCCAAAGCTGATTGGCTGCATATGAGAAATATCCATTTGGAATAAAATCATAAGAAGGATTTGTTGAAAATAGATCGACTTGTTTTCTATTTGTTGTTGATGATGATAAGTCTTCAAATTGATTGTAATCAACTGAAAATAATTGAAATGAACTAATAGCAGCGTATCCCTTTTCATTACTTGCTGTGTAAGGGGCTTCGCTACCAGAAATATTCCCCCATAATAACTGTAATTTAAATGTTTTTTCAGTGAATTCGTTGCCTTGTATTAAAAAAGCATAAGTTGTGTATGAAGATGTGCTTATAGTTTTTATTGCAGACATATTCCCAGTTTCTTGGTTTCCATCTCTATTCGTGTACATAATCTTAGCATTAAGTCCCACATTGTTTGCCCTAGCCCTAATTCCAACTTTAAAAGTCAAAACATAAACTGAATTTGCTGGTATTGTGATATTTTGGCTTTCAATTCCTAAAACTTTATTATCTGATGTAACAAACAAGATAGCATTATTTCCTATCGATGTGCTTGATAAATCATCATATGCTTTCTCGGTTGTTCCATAATAAAAACTTTCTTCAGGTTCTAAGGCATCAAAATCTATTAAAGAAATAAGGTTTGCATTTTGTCCTTGTCCGTCAGTTGAAGAATATGGAAAAACATCGTTTAAGATTAATTCAGCACTTTCTGTGTCAGTATAAGATGAAGGAGTCCAGCCATTTTCATCATAGAAAGAAAATCCTAAGTCATCAGTTATTTCTTGATCACTATCAGATCCATCTGAAAAATCGCTTATCAATGTATCTAAATTTAAAGTTGTTTCATCAGCAAATATAAAACCTGTTCCCATAGGGAAGAAAAGCGCAAATACTAATATTAAACATATTATAATTTTCGAGTAAGATTTCTTTTTAGTCATTTTCATTACCTTCTTTTTTAAAATAGTTGCGTTGTTATTATACATAATATTACTAAATTTAACAACAGTTTTTTAAAGGATAAGGATGAGATTTCTCCACTTCGCTTTGCTTCGGTCGAAATGACACATCAAAGGGTCTTTTAAGCATAAATAGTTAAATTCAAATTGATAAAAATATTTTTTTTTCAAATAATAGACTTATGAAATTTTCAAAAAAAATAAAATCAAAGTTATCGCTTATTTTGAGTGGTGCTGCAATAGGAATAGTGAATGGATTTTTTGGAGGCGGGGGAGGAATGATATGTGTTCCCATGCTTGAAAAAGTTTTAAAACTAGATAATAAGAAATCTCATGCAACTGCACTTGCCGTTATGCTTCCAATTGGAATTAGTAGCGCATTAGTCTATATATTTCGAGTTTCTATGGACTGGTATAAATTTGGGTTTGTTGGTTCTGGTTTTGTCATCGGAGGTATTTTAGGAGCATTGTTATTAAGGAGATTGAGTGGAAAAATTGTTAGAATTGTTTTTATTCTTGTTGTTTTCGCGGCGGGAATAAGAATGCTTATATGAAGTAAGAGTGAATGAGTCAAAAAATTGAAAAAGAGTGAAGTAAAGAATAAATGTGTTATTTCGACCAAAGAGAAGAGGAGTGGAAAAATCTCATCATTAATTCATTGCGAGGAGCAAAGCGACGTGGCAATCCATACTTCGAAGAAAAAATTCGTTTACTCGGTTAAAAATTGAACAAAATAAATACGGAAAATTAAAAGTAGACTAACTATGCAGATTAGAAATAAAAGGAAGTGGCAGTCCACATGGAAATATTTTTGTTTATACTTTTTGGACTTCTAGGTGGAATTGTTGGTGGAATGGGAATGGGCGGAGGAACATTACTTATTCCTCTTTTAACGATTTTTCTTTCAGTTGAACAAAAAGTAGCGCAGAGTATCAATTTACTAGCCTTTATTCCTATGGCAATAGTTGCATTAATAATTCATTTTAAAAATAAAATGGTTGTAACAAAAGGAATTCTCTGGATAATTATTCCGGGAATATGCTTTTCTGTTAGCTTTGCTTTTATTGCAAGTTTACTACCCAATGAAGTTTTACATGTTTTATTTGGAATATTTCTAATATTAATTGCAGTTTATGAAGCAATTTGCTTATATTTCGAAAAAAATAAACAAAAAAATTAGAAAGTGTTTTGAAACTTGACTTAATGTCTAAAAACAAATAGAATAAGGAATATGGAAAAAGTTATTTTATTAAGATATGGCGAAATATATTTAAAGGGCAAAAATAGAGGATATTTTGAAAATGTCCTTATTAGAAATATAAACGATATAATTAGAAAAATTGATGAGAACGGAAAGGTTAAAAAAGCAAGTGGAAGATATCTTATTTACGGTTTTTCGCAAGAAAATTTAGATACATTAGTGCAAAGAATTAGTAAGGTTTTTGGTCTGGTTTCTTTATCTGTTGCGGTTGAAGTAAAAAATGATGCTAAAGAAATCCAAAATACAATCAAAATAATGATAGAAAATCACGAGTTTAGCGAATTAGAAATGGCAAAGTCATTTAAAATTGATGTAAAAAGAGCAGATAAAAAATTTCCTATACAATCAAATGATTTTGAAAGAGAGCTTGGCGGATTAGTTTTAGATATATATCCAGATTTAAAGGTAAATTTAACCATACCAGAATCAACGATTTTCGTTGATATTCGTGAAAATGGTAAGACATTTATTTTTTCGGACAAGATTAAGTGTGTTGGAGGAATGCCAGTTGGAACAAGCGGAAAAGCTCTTGTGATGCTTTCGGGTGGAATTGATAGCCCTGTTGCAACATATATGATGGCAAAACGCGGAATGAAATTAAGTGCAGTACATTTTCATTCCTATCCTTACACCAGCGAACAAGCAAAACAAAAGGTTATTGACCTTGCTCAAATATTGACACAATACACAGGAAATATTGACTTATACTGCGTTTCATTCACCAAAATACAAGAAGAAATTCATAAAAATTGTAAAGAAGAGTATATGATTACAATTATGCGAAGAATTATGATGAGAATTTGTGAAAATATGGCAAAAAGATATGGCTTTCAAGCTGTAATTACTGGCGAAAATTTAGCACAAGTTGCATCGCAAACTATTGAGAGTATGATTTCAACTGAAAGTGTTTTGGAATCATTGC
>JAQVQJ010000007.1:0-2763 GCA_028701635.1 Clostridia bacterium
TACAGAACATAATATAGAAATTTATGATACCGTAAATGATAATATCCATACATTAATTGTAAAAGTTGAAAGTGCCGAGGCAAGAATCGATTATGATATTGAATCAGATAATTCTATATTAAATACAATTAGTGGGCAAGATAAAACATTGGCATTGATAGTAACAGAAAAAGCAAATGCAACAGTAAAGTTTGATCCAACTACATTACGAATCTATGAAATCAATGAAACATATACAAATGACTTTATTTCTTATATTATCTATAGTAGTGATATAACTTCTCTAAATAATTCAGCTACATTTGAAAATATTTATAAAGATGATAACTTAAATGAATTTATATCTGTTAATAAAGAAACCTCTTTAATTAATGGAGATGTTACATATTATTTCTATTTAAATTATGATGAAAGTAATTTTAACACAAGTACTTTTTACTTTGTTTTCAAAGATGATTTTGGTAATCAGTATATAGGCGAAAACAATTATGTTAGATATAATGATATTGAATTTGATAGATATGAATATGATGGGGCAGACTTGACAATGGATATGCAAGATTCAAAAGATATACTTGTTTCAAAAAATATAGTTGTTAATTTTTCAAATTTACTTAGTTATGATATTACAGCTAATATAAATGATACACATTATATTGATGCTGATATTGAACCTTTGGATTCAAATGGAAGTTATCAACAATTATTATTGCCTGCTTTAAATACAATAAATGATGGGTATTATGGTGGATTAATTCAATTCAAGATAGAACTTTCATCGAATATACCTACTGATATTTTAAGTGAATTGAAAGAAAATTGTGGTTTTACTGATATATCTGTTGAAAGCAATATATTGGATACTATTAATGTATCAATTTATAACCAAATGCCTGTTATAAAGATTACAAATAACGAAGGGACTGATATTACTGATAGTCTATTTAATGAACAAATAACCCAAAGTGAAGCAATTACAATTTCATTTAATACTGGAAACGACTTAGAAGAAATGATAGGCTACACTTCAAAAGTTTATTTGAGATTGCGTGGTTCAAATACAGGATATTATCAAATAACATCTCCAACAACTATAAGCGAAGCGGGAATTTATGATATATTTATCCAAAATTTTGATGCAGAGGGAAATGTTTTAGATTATATTCAAAGTCAAGATTTTGTAATTTCAAACTTAGATTTAATTTTCTATACAGTAGTTAAAACAAATAACGAAGGTGAAAGGGAAGTTATTTCCCCAACAGGAAGTGTTTTTAGTTACATATCTGGAACTTCAACAATTTATGTTCCTTATCATTATATAGTTAACACAACACAATATCTAGTTTTAACTAATGGAGAAAAAGTTACTTCGACGCTTATTGATACTGATTCTAGAACAAATACCAAAATTTATAGAATAAAGAGTATTTCAGGCACGATATTTGATACAACCATAGCAGTTACTGTTGTTCCTTCTACAACGAACTTGCTTGGAGATAATGGCCTTAAATGGTATCTAGGGACTACTTATACAAGTACAACAAATAGTACTAATATTACTTTAACATCAAATAATATTTATCTCAGTAAGGAAAATGATTATGATGAGATAACTCTTCGTTGGGATTCGTACTATAACACTTCATACAATAAGATTATTTGCTATATTTCATCAAATGATGGACAAACATGGAATGAAGTAACTGGAATAACTAGTGGTTCTTCAAAAACATTAACTCTTAAAAAGTCTAGCGTTTATTTGGTAAAATTTGTAGACTATGCTGGCAACCAACAGATATTTACATCGGCATCAGGAGTACCAAGTACAACTACTAGAATTACATTTATTAGAAGTGTTATTTATAAATTAAATGGAAACAATCCCTTAGATAATTCTATTTATAATGAAGATGTTACGATTTCACTTCCGGTAAGTATGAGTTCTTATTATTCTTCTACACCAATTATTACTGCTATAAAAAATAATCAAGAATATCCAATTCAAAAAGATACGAATGGTAATTATGTGTTTACAGAATCCGGAACTTATGTGATTTATTTCTCTGTTAAAGTACTCAATGGTACAAAAGATTTAAATGAAGACCCTTTAACGTTCACTATAATAAATCCACAGGATTCAAGATGGGCATTTAACTATGTCAACTATAATGATTATAATATTGACTATATCAAGTATAACGGAGTTACAATATCATTAGGTTTAAGAAACTTTGCTGTTCAATCAGATGAGATTAATATTTCTGCGTTTATAGATGATGTTTTAGGTAATAAATATTTTGAAAATGGTGTCTATACAATAAAGATGACTTCGGTTGATGATGCTACTGGAAGTCAAAGTTTTGAGATTAATTTCTGGCTAAATGATGCTGTTCCTCCAATCACAGTTTCTCAACCTGAAACACAAATAACGACAGGAGAAATTTTAGTTTCCTTTAACGAATCTAATTTATATGAAACGATCGGAGATTGTTACGTAATGATTAATAACCAAATTATTTCTGAGATTGATGCAGATTCAAGTACTTTGCAAGAAATTACGCTTACATATGTTAGATCTTATTATATCCAAGTATATACGGATAGCGGGAAATTAGCATACTCTTATAGAGTTGAAATTGTTGAGCCTTTGAATACAATAACCATTATTTTAATTGTTACGTCTATTGCAGTTGTACTTACGGGAGGAATATTCTTCTTCTTATTGCGTCGAAGAATGAAAGTTCGCTAAAAAAACAATAAAAA
>JAQVQJ010000007.1:2863-5003 GCA_028701635.1 Clostridia bacterium
AGGCAAGACAGTCATTTACGTTTAGTAAACTCCTTCCTCGCCTCATCCCTCGAGCCTTGCCTAATCTCTTTTTTTATTGTTTTTATTTTTTTGTTTCGTTTCTGTCGCTATTTTGAGACTTAGCACATCAGTGTACGAGCTAATCCTTTTGTGGATTAGGTTAGTAAAATTTTTGTCTACTAGTACGTCATTGCGAGGAGCTAGCGACGTGGCAATCTAGAGAAAAAGATAACAAAATAATTTTGTTTATCAATATTTAAGTTCCTACCTTCCCTTGTGTCATTTCGACTAAGTGCAATGAGTTGAGAAATCCTATCATTATAATAATTTTATAGTATTAATAATTAGAATAATAAAATTTTTAAAAATTCGTTGACTTTGACTTTTTTTTGTGGTAAGATACTCCTCGAAGCAGAAGTACCATCTTCTCACCAGTCGACATTTAGTTGGATTAGGTTATTAGTTTAAATATAAATAATTATATTTTATACTATGAGTAAGATGGGAGCGAATTGCGTTCCTTTTTTTAAATTTTTAAAATCGTAAAAGGCTGCGTTTCTGCCATAAATTTAAAACAGTCATTTATAAATTGATAAACTCCTGCTTTAAATTTATGTCGAGCCTTGCCTTTTAACAATTTTAAAAAATTTATTAAGTGGAAAAAATAAATAGGAGGATACTACAATTTTTAAAGAACTTTTAATAAATGATCAAATTCGTTCTAGTGAAGTCCGTGTGATAAGTGAAACCGGAGAACAACTTGGAATAATGAGTTTAGCAGAAGCTAAAGAAGTGGCCGAAAAAGCTGAATTAGATTTAGTTTGTATGAATGTTAGTTCTGCACCACCAGTTTGCAAAATATTGGATTATGGTAAATACAGATTTGATGCGATAAAAAGTGAAAAAGAATCAAAGAAGAATCAAAAAATTACCGAACTCAAGGAAATTCAGTTATCTATGAGAATAGATGAACATGATTTAGAAGTTAAAGCAAAACATGGAAGAAGATTTCTTGAAGAAGGAAACAAAATCAAAGTTGTTTTGAGAATGAAGGGTCGTGAACAAGCCTATAACAAAACTGCGGTAGAAGTTGTTAAAAAATTCTACACAAAGCTTGAAGATTTGGGCTCTATTGATAAAGAACCAGCAGTTGTAGGTAGAAATGTTATTTTAATTGTAACAGCCAAAATGAAATAGACAAGAGAAGGAGAAAATTATGCCTAAAATGAAATCCCATAGTGGAGCAAAGAAAAGATTTAAAGTTAGTAAATCGGGAAATGTCACATTTGCTAAGCCAAATAAAGGACATTTTTTGACTAAAAAGTCGCAAGCCAGAAAAAGAAGCCTTAGAAAACCAGGAACAATCAAAGGTGAAATGGCAAAAACTATTAAAAAGTTAATACAAGGCTAAGGAGAAGTTATGAGAATAAAAAGATCAGTCAACGCTCTTAAAAAGCGTAGAGCTATATTAAAAGCAGCGAAAGGATACCGTGGCGCGAAATCTAAACTCTATAGAGTTGCTAGACAAGCAGTTATGAAGAGCGGAAACTATGCCTTTATTGGGCGTAAACTTAAGAAAAGAGAATATCGTAGACTTTGGATTGCAAGAATAAACGCGGCATGTAGATTAAATGGCGTATCATATTCAAGATTTATAGATGGTTTGAAAAAAGCAAACATTGTTCTTAATAGAAAGATTTTATCTGACCTTGCAACGAACAGTGCAAGTGAATTCACAAATCTTGCAGAAATAGCAAAAAAACAGCTTGCAAAATAGGTGGAGTTTTATTATAAAATCAACAATATTTAAAATTCTTTGTTGATAGTAGTGTTAAATAGAAAGATATTAAACAAAACTATTATATAGACAAGCGAAATATATCGAAAAATAAAGAATTTACCATAAAAAAGGGTTGACATAAGAGAAGCATTATTATATAATGATTCTCGCGCGGTTCACTAGCTCAGTTGGTAGAGCACTTGACTTTTAATCAAGGGGTCCCGGGTTCGAATCCCGGGTGAGCCACCAGAGTAAAATTGCCTCTAAAAAGAGGCTTTTTTTATGCAATATAAAAGTCAAGACTTTTAATATCTAAACTTCACTTTGTTTGTTTAGATATAACTGCGCTTCGTGTCCCAA
>JAQVQJ010000007.1:5103-23726 GCA_028701635.1 Clostridia bacterium
CCCGGGTGAGCCACCAGAGTAAAATTGCCTCTAAAAAGAGGCTTTTTTTATGCAATATAAAAGTCAAGACTTTTAATATCTAAACTTCACTTTGTTTGTTTAGATATAACTGCGCTTCGTGTCCCAAACTTCGCAAGCGAGTTTGTCTCTCTCAGCTTGTTATCAAGGGGTCCCGGGTTCGAGCCCCGGGTGAGCCACCAGAGTAAAATTGCCTCTAAAAAGAGGCTTTTTTTATGCAATATAAAAGTCAAGACTTTTAATATCTAAACTTCACTTTGTTTGTTTAGATATAACTGCGCTTCGTGTCCCAAACTTCGCAAGCGAGTTTGTCTCTCTCAGCTTGTTATCAAGGGGTCCCGGGTTCGAATCCCGGGTGAGCCACCAGAGTAAAATTGCCTCTAAAAAGAGGCTTTTTTTATGCAATATAAAAGTCAAGACTTAATATAAATGACACAAAATATTTGTCATTCTGAGGGAAATGAAGTGACCGAGGAATCTTTTTAGCTGTACAGATTTCTCCCTTCGCTCAGAATGACAGATGTCTTTAATATTCTTTTATTTAAGAAATTAAAAATGATTTTTTTACATATATACTTATATGAATTTTAAAAAACAGAAACTTGTTGAAGTTGGATATGATAGGAAAAGTGCAGTAAAATATGCGCAAAAGTGGGCTTTTGAACGAAATCCGCGATTTATTAATTTTGATAATTATGGCGGCGATTGTACAAACTTTGTTTCGCAGTGCATTTATGCTGGCTGTGGAGTGATGAATTTTACGCCAACATTTGGTTGGTTTTTTATAAATTATTTGAAATATGCTCCGGCATGGACAGGGGTAATTTACCTTTACAATTTTCTAATATCAAATAATAATGTAGGGCCTTATGGAAAAGTTGTTGAACGAAATCAAGTGGAAATTGGCGACATAATCCAGTTGCAAAATAAAATGGGAGAATATCATCATTCATTAATTATAACTTCAATACGGAATGGTGAATTGTATGTTGCTTCACACTCAATGGATTCGTTTAATCGGACACTTTTATCATACAGTTATCACAATCTGCGCTATATACATATTGAAGGTGCAAGAAAGTGAAATTCTGTTTATTACCAGAAATTAAAAGGGAATTAAAACAGAAATGGATGTAAATTTCCACCCTATTGATTTTTGAATAAAAGTGTGTTACAATTATTAAATTGGAGAAAAAAATTAGAACAAACATAGTTGATAAAGATAATTTATTAAATTCAAAAACAATAGAAATATTAAAGGAAAATGCAGAAAAAAAGAATTATGGTTATTTAATTCAAGCAAGGTCGGAGTTAAATGTTTCGCCAAATGGAGATAAGGTTGTTGAGTGTATAGTTGGTTCTAGCGGATCGGGTTATTTTAGAACGAATGAAAATTATATATATAGTGGGAAAGAATATTATGTAGTTAATTCTGAAAATGAAATTTTTTGTAGAATATTTGGAAATTATAGAAAATCAAAAAAAATCTATAGAGTTGAATTGGTTAAAAAAAATCAAATTAAATGAACCAAATATAATGTTTAATATGGAGTATGAGGGTGACCAGGCAGTGTATGGAATAGATGAAGGAAAAATTTTATACATAGAGAAAGACAGAAGAAAAGAAAGAATTGGAAAGGTATCCGATTATGATTATTCTTTACTCACAGTAAAGAAAAAAACATTTAATCAAAATAACTATTTGCTTAGCGAATCCGATAATGAGGTGCAGTTTGAATAATAAAAATTAGTGGTTTTATCCAAAAATGGATAAAGCCACTTTTTTTTATTAAATTTTTTTGACTTCTAACTTCCAAAGTGGTAGTATTATGTGTATTAAATACACATTAAAAAGAGAAACACAAAGGGGGAGATATGGCGAAGTTAATCTTTACATATGGAACAATGGGCAGTGCAAAGACTGCAAACGCTCTTATGAAAAATCATGAATTAAAAGAGCAAGGGAAAAGTGTTTTGTTTTTGAAATCTAAAACTGATACCAGAGATGGCAGTTCTATAATAAAAAGTCGTACTGGAATGATGGCAGAGGTTGTTCTTTTTAGCGATGAAGAAAATTTAAAACTTAAATTAGTTAATAATAGATTTGATGCTATAATTGTTGACGAAGCACACTTTTGTAAAGCACATCATGTTGAAGAATTAAAAGATATTGCGAGTTATTATGATATTCCTGTGTATACTTATGGCTTAAAAACTAATTTTCAAACAAAGTTATTTGAGGGGAGTCAAAGATTAATGGAATTAGCTGATGATATAAGAGCATTAGAAATGACTTGTGTTAAATGTACAAATCAGGCAGAAATTAACGCGAGATTTGATGCTAATGGCAGACTGATTACAAAAGGGTCGATTGTGGATATCGGCGGTAATGAGAAGTATAAACCTTTGTGTTATAAATGCTACATTAAAGAAATGTACAAAGCTAGGCAAATGGAACATAAGGTAAATAAAAACATTCAAGACCAAGGGGGAGAGCAATCTCAGGATAAGGAATTAGATTATAGATAGCATACAAATAATACGCCTTTAGGAGGTTGAAATGAAATATTTAGATTTAGTTGAGTTAATAAAAGAAAAGCCACAGTATATAAATGCCGGAGTTAAAATAGGAGATTTTGGAGCCGTGATGTCTGAAGAACCAGTAAATGGCAAATGGCAAATCATATTTTCTGAATTTTATACAGGAAAAGATATTGCTGACATTATGGTAAATGAAGAAGATTTAATTATCCACTTATTCATGCCAAAAGATAAATATCCTAAATAAAATTTATTCTTAAAACTTAAAATTTAAAATGATCGATGATACTAATTGACATTTAATTATCATTATGATAATATTTACTGCACGAGCGGATATGGCGGAATTGGTAGACGCGCTAGACTTAGGATCTAGTACGAGAGTGTGGGGGTTCGAGTCCCTTTATCCGCACCAAAAATAATTAAACTGAAATATTTTTTATGGTGATAAAGTGAAAATAGGGGAACTATAATTGCGGAAAAAGAGAAATTTGAGTTTTTTGTTGTTATTTCATTGTGATTTGAAAATACCTTCGAAAAATTCGAAGGTATTTTTTTAAATAATGGGGGAAAAAGATTAAGAATAAAAAGAAAATTGAGATATAATTTTAAAAAGGAAAAGTATGAAAGAGATTGATTCAAAAACGATTAAACATTTGGCATCATTATCAGCTTTAAGATTGAATGAAGAAGAAGCTGAAGGTATGAAACGAGATTTGGAAGGAATTTTGGAACTTGTTGATAAAATTGAAAAATGCGAAGTTCCAGAGAATTATAAAGAAGACTCTATTATAAAACTAACAGATTTAAGAGAAGATGAAATAAAAGTTGGGTTATCTCAAGAAGAAGTCTTGGCTTGTGCGCCTAAGCAACGCAAAGGTTATTTTGTCGTTCCAAAGGTGGTGGAATAAATGGATTATAGTAAATTAACATTAGTAGAAATATTAAAACTAATAAAAGAGAAAAAGGTTACTTGCGTAGAACTTGTCAACTATTATTTTGATAGAATAAAAAAGTTCAAACACAAAAATGCCGTTCTTGAAATTTTTGAAGATGCATTGGAAATTGCCAAAGAAAAAGACAAATTTTTAGCAGTAAATACAGAAAAATTGCCATTACTTTTTGGCGCGCCAATATTAATAAAAGATAATATTTTATATAAAGGGCATAAATGTACTTGTGCATCTAAATTTTTAAAAGACTATGTTGCACAATATTCATCAACAGTTGTAAAAAAGTTATTAGAGAATGGCGCTATTATAATAGGTAGAACTAATATGGACGAATTCGCTATGGGAGGCTCAACTGAAAATAGTGCTTTTGGTGTAACACTGAATGCTCTTGATGATGAGAGAGTGCCGGGAGGATCAAGCGGAGGAAGCGCTACTTCAACTGCGCTTGGCTTAGCAAGTTTTACTCTTGGTTCAGATACGGGCGGTTCAATTCGTCAGCCAGCTTCATTTAATGGAGTGGTTGGATTAAAACCAACTTATGGCAGAGTATCAAGATTTGGACTGGTTGCTTTTGCTAGTAGTCTTGACCAAATAGGACCTATCGCGAAAACAAGCGAGGATTGTGCTTTAATTTTGCAAGCGATATCCGGGTATGATGTCAACGACCAAACAACATTAGATGTTAAAATTGATGATTATAAAAATAATTTAACAAAAGATATTAAAGGAAAAGTTTTTGCCATTCCAAAAGAGATTTTAAAATTAATGGAGAAAAATGAAAATGCTCCAATATATCAAAAAATAATGGATTGGTTCACTAGCCAAGGCACAACAGTAAAACAAGTTAGTATTCCACATTACGAATTAAGCCTTCCTGTCTACTATGTTTTAGCACCAGCTGAGGCAACAAGTAATTTAGGTAGATTTGATGGAATTAAATATTCAACACGAGATGAATCTGCTTTAAATATTGATGAAGTCTATAATCTTAGCAGAACAAAAGGCTTTGGAAAAGAAGTCAAAAGAAGAATTATGCTTGGAAACTTCGTTTTAAGTAGCGGATATTTTGATGCATACTATAAAAAAGCGAAAAAAATTCAACAATTATTAAAAGAAGAATTAAAATCGGTTTTTGAAGAATGCGATGCCTTGATTTTACCGACAACCTTTGGAGAAGCGTTTAAAATTGGAGAGAAGTCAAAAGACCCAGTTGCAATGTATGCAGAGGATATGTTTACTATTTTCTCAAACTTAGTTGGAGCTCCTTCAATAAGTGTGCCTTGTGGAAAAGGAAGCCATAAATTACCTCTTGGGTTACAAATAGTTGGAAAGCATTTCGATGAATCGAATTTATTGAATTATGCCAATTATTTCGAAAATAATTACAAGGAGGTAAAATGATGAACGAGTATGATATAGTCATTGGGTTGGAAATCCATGCCGAATTAAAGACAAATTCTAAGGTATTTTGTTCATGTGAAAATTTGTTTGGATCAGAACCAAATACACATTGTTGTACTGTTTGTATAGGGCTTCCAGGAGCTTTACCAGTTTTAAATAAAAAAGCGGTTGAATTAGCAATTAAAGCAGGATTATGCTTTGGTTCGAAAATTTCACCAATCGCAGTTTTTGAGAGAAAAAATTATTTTTATCCCGATTTAAGTAAGGCATATCAAATAAGTCAACTTGAAAAACCTATTTGTGTTGGCGGCGGAGTTGATTTAGATAGAGGAAAACACATTAGACTTAATAGAATTCATTTGGAAGAAGATGCAGGGAAGTTAATCCATAATGAAAATATAGGGACTTTTATCGATTATAACAGGGGAGGAATTCCTTTAATTGAAACGGTTACTGAGCCCGATATTTCAAGTGCAGATGAAGCCATCGAATTTTTATCGAAACTCCGTTCAGCTTTAACGTTCGCAGATATAGCAGAATGTAAGATGGAAGAAGGTGGAATGCGTTGTGATGTTAACTTGTCCATTAAGAAAAAAGGCGACACAAAGTTAGGGACAAGAACAGAAATGAAGAATCTTAACTCTTATAAAATGGTTTATCGTGCGATAAAATATGAAACAGATAGACAGATTGAAGAGTTGGAAAAAGGAAATAGAATAAAACAAGAAACTCGTAAATGGGACGATAATACGGGAAAATCTTACGCTATGAGAAGCAAAGAAGAAAGTCAAGATTACAGATATTTTCCAGACCCTGATTTACTTGCAGTACAAATTAAAAAAGAAGATGTTGCTAAAATAAAAAAAGAAATTCCTATGTTACCAAATGAGAGAATCCAAAATTATATTTCTTTGGGGTTACCTGAGTATGATGCAAAAATCTTAACAAGTGAAAAATTTATTTCTAATTATTTCGACAATTGCATATCTATATATAGTGAACCGAAGTTAATATCAAATTGGATAATGGTCGAATTACTAAAGAATTTAAAAGAAACGGAAACAAATTCTTTAAAAGATATAATAATTGAAGAAAAATTGTGCAAGATAATAAAACTAGTAGAAGATAAAAAAATAACTCGAACAATAGGTAAGTTTTTACTAGAAATGGCAATAAATACTAAAGAGGATATTGATTCTATTATTAAAAAGAACAATCTAATAGAAGATATATCTGAGGAGGAGATAGAAAAAATAATAAAAGACACAATCAATAACAAGCCTTCTCTGGTAGAAGATTTTAAGAGAGAACCAGGAAATATAGAGAATTTTGTTATTGGACAAGTAATGAAAAATACAAGAGGGAAAGCTAATATTATTGTTACCAAAAAAATAGTAGGAAAGTACTTAAATTATTAGGTGACAAAAATAAAATAGTGTATGATGAAAACATAATCCAGTAATGGATAAATTTAAAAAAGGAGGAAGAATTATGATTATAGCTAATATTGTAGCGTTTGTACTTGTTACAGTTGGAGCACTTAACTGGGGAACAGTTGGTATCTTTAATTGGAACTTTGTAACTGCGTTATTAGGCACTGGAATCGGGGCAACTATTGTTTATGTCCTAGTACTTGCAGCAGCTTTATGGTTAATCGGTTATGCTATCTATGCACGTGGAAAAATCGAATTAAACCCTAAAAAAGACTAATTATAATTATTTCTAAAAATTAAGTGGCAGAAATGCCACTTTTTTTAATAAACAATAAAAAATAAGATTATGCTTCGTTAACTGTGGGGCGAGACAAGACAGTCATTTACAAATGAGTAAACTCCTGCCTTGTCTCACCTCCCGAGCCTCGCCTAATCTTATTTTTTATTGTTTAACAAAATAAGGATAAAAGTATTTATCGAGTTTTTTATTTAAAAATTAGTTTTTTAATTTTTCATTTGATATAATTATAATCGGAAGTGAGAAGATATGGATTATACAAAATTAGCGGAATTATTATATCCTAACTGTAAATACACAGTTGATGAATTAGAAAAAAAATATCCTAAAAGAAACTTAGTTGAAGGAACAGAAGTAACTAGGATTGCTCCAAGTCCAACTGGGTTTTTGCATATTGGAACGGCTTATGGAGCGATGATAGATAAGTTAATCGCTGGAGATAATGGTATATTTTATATCAGGTTAGAAGACACCGATAAAAAAAGAGAAATAAAGGATACCGGAGATATTGCCTATGATATGCTTTGTTATTATGATATTGAACCAAATGAAGGATTTATGTCTGGTGGACGAGAAATAGGCAATTATGGACCATATACACAAAGCAAACGATTGGAAATTTATAAGACATTTGCCAAAGAATTGGTTAAAAAAGGAAATGCTTTTCCTTGTTTTTGTGAAAAAGCAGGAAATAAGAAAGAAGTTGAGGAGAGAAGAAAACAAGAGTTAGAAGAAACTTGTGATATTGAAACAAAAGATTTAATTTGTAGAGAATTATCTTTTGAAGAAATTGAAATAAAAATTAAAAATGGAGAAAAATTTGCACTGAAACTAAAATCGGGAGGAGATGCTGAAAAATCTTTTAAATTTTTTGATTTAATTAAAGGCGAAAGAGAAATAAGAGAAAATGTTAAAGACATTGTTTTAATCAAGAGTAATGGTATTCCTGTTTATGCCTTTGCACATGCAGTTGATGACCATTTAATGAGAACGACAATAGTAGTGAGAGGAGAAGAGTGGTTTCCATCTCTCTCTTCACATCTTGAAATTTTTGATGCACTTGGATTTGAAAGGGTAAAATATTTGCACACTCCGGTTCTTTGCAAACTCGATGAAAATGGGAATAAGAGAAAACTAAGTAAAAGAAAGGACCCAGAGGCTGATTCGAGGTATTTTGTCAAAATGGGTATTCCAGTTATAGCAATTAATGAATACCTTTTAAACATAATTAATTCAGACTTTGAAATTTGGAGAGCAAATAATACTGATGTTTCTTATAAAGAATTTCCTTTTTCAATCTCAAAAATGGGCTCTAATAATCCAATGTTTGACCTTATCAAACTATCTGATGTTTCAAAGACAATTATTTCAAAAATGACAGCGGAAGAAGTTTTTGAATATGTTTTTACTTGGGCAAAAGAGTTTGACCTAGAATTTGCTTGCTATCTTGAAAGCAATAAAGATTATGTAATTAAAGTCTTTTCGATAGACAGATATAACCTAAAGCCAAGAAAAGACCTTGCAAAATGGAGCGAGGTTAAAGATTACTTTTCGTATATGTTTGAGCCATATTTTAATTTAAAATCAATCAAAGACTACGAAATTTTAGAAAATAAAAGTGAAATTACAGAAAACGATAAAAAGATGATAAAAAATATTAATATTGTTGTTGGACATTATTTGAATATATATGATGACTATGAAGATAAGCAAGAATGGTTTGAGAATATAAAAAATATGGCAAATTATCTTGGTTTTGCAGTTGATAATAAAGAATATAAAGCAAATCCAGAAAAATTTAAGGGAAATGTCGCCGATGTTTGTATGTATATTAGGCTTGCATTAACTGGGAGAAAAAACTCACCTGATATCTATGAGATTAGCAAAATTTTAGGAAAGGAAAACACAATAAAAAGACTTCAAAATTTAGCCAATTTAACGAAATAAAATAACAAAAATCGTCAATAATTTTGCTTGTTATATTTATTATGATATAATATTTTTATGAAAGAATATCTTGATATTTTAGGTTTACCAGAGAACGCAACTTTCGAAGAAGTGAAAGAAGCTCGTATTGAATTATTAAAAAATTTTCATCCAGATTTACATGTTGGAAATGAGAAATATTCTGAAATGAGAACAGCTGAAATAAACGAAGCTTTTGATGAATTATCTGCTTTTTTTGAAAATAGATCAATTTTTAACGGCGAACAAATAGAGAAAATTAAAGAGATAGAACAATCGTTTGATAATAATCAAGAACAAGAAGGGGTTTATAACTCAGAATATAAGGTAAAAATTCTAGAGCAACTAAAAGAAAAACAAGAACAGAAAGAAAGCCGAGTTTACAACGAAAAAAAGGCACTAGACTTTTTAATCTATGCTATTTCTACAATTTTGATAGTATTGTTTTTAATTATAATTTTTTAAGAGGATAAATGGAAGTAAAAGAAAAAATGAGAAAATTAATTGAGGAAATCAATAAGCATAATCATCAGTATTATGTTTTAGATAACCCTACAATTTCTGATTATGAATACGATAAATTATATTATGATTTAGTTGACCTTGAAAAGAGGGCTGGTATAGTTTTGCCTAATTCTCCTACGCATAGAGTAGGCGGAGAAATACTTTCAGGATTTAAAAAATTTATACATGAAATTCCATTGTATAGTTTAGATAAAGTACAAAATTTTGAAGATTTAAGAAAATGGGTTGCGGATATCAAAAAAGATTTTCCAAGTGTAGATTTTTCCGTGGAATATAAATATGATGGTCTTTCCATAGTAGTTGAATATGAAAATGGTATACTGCAAAGGGCAGGGACTCGCGGAAATGGCAGGGTTGGAGAAGATGTTACTGTACAAGTTCGAACAATTAAATCCGTTCCTTTAGAAATTCCTTTTAAAGATAAAGTAATTGTACAAGGTGAAGGAATGATGACTCTTTCCAACCTTCAAAAATACAATAAAACAGCTAAAGAACCATTAAAAAATGCAAGAAATGCAGTTGCAGGGGCGATTAGAAATTTAGACCCAAAAGAAACAGCCAAAAGAAATCTTGATTTGTTTGCTTATTTAGTTAATTATGTTGAAAATAAAAAGTTTAAAACACAAGATGAAAACAATCAGTTTCTCATTGCTAATGGATTTAAAACAGCGGGATTTTTCAAAGTATACGACAATGCAGATGATATTATTAATGAGATAAAAAAAGTTGGCGAAATTAAAAGTTCTCTAGATATATTAATGGACGGAATTGTAATAAAAGTAAATCAATTAGCATATCGAGAAGAGATAGGCTACACAACAAAATTCCCTAAGTGGGCGATAGCGTATAAATTTGACCCGGAAGAAATTTCCACAAAACTTCGAGATGTTGTTTGGCAGGTTGGAAGAACAGGAAAGTTGACACCAATTGCCATTATTGAGCCGGTTGAACTAGCAGGTGCAACAATCAGTAGAGCAACATTAAATAATATGGGAGATATTCAGCGTAAAAAAGTCAAAGTTGGCGCAAGAGTCTTTGTTAGAAGAAGTAACGAAGTTATCCCAGAGATTTTAGGATTGGCAGAAGAATATCCAGATTCGAAAGAAATATTACCTCCAACAAGGTGTCCAAGTTGTGGTGGAACTGTTAGCGAAAATGGGGCAAATTTGTTCTGTACGAATATTGATTGTTCAGAGCAGATAGTTGACTCGATAACTCATTTTACTAGTAAAGAGGCTATGAATATTGAAGGGTTAAGTGATAAAACGGTTAAGTTATTATACGATAAATTGAATTTGAGGAAAATTTCAGACATTTACGATTTAAAATACCAAGATTTAATAAATTTAGAGGGTTTCAAAGAAAAGAAAGTTCAAAATTTATTAGAGTCTATTGAAAAGAGTAAAAAAGTTGGGTTATCTTCTTTTATCTTTGCATTGGGTATAAAGGAAGTTGGAATAAAAACTGCAAGAGATTTGGTTAGAAATTTCAAAACATTTGAAAAAATTAAAAGTCTAGATTTACAGGAGCTTATAAATGTTCATGATATAGGCGATATTATTGGAAAATCTATCTACGATTATTTTAATAATGAGAAAAATATCAATGAAATTAACAATTTACTTAGTAAAGGGATTGAAATTAAAAAAGATAACATCAATACCGAAAATGAATTTTATGGCAAGACCATTGTATTAACAGGTGGATTAAAAAATCACTCAAGAATTGAAGCAACCAAAATTTTAGAGAAAATGGGAGCTATTGTTAGCCAGAGCGTTGGTAAAAGAACAGATTTACTTTTGGCAGGCGAAGATGCTGGAAGTAAGTTGGATAAAGCAAGAAAATTTGGCATAAAAATAATTACAGAAGAAGACTTTGAAAAAGTTATTAAAAATAAAATCTAAAAAACAGTGTACAAATTCAAACTAATGTGTTATAATCGCACTGATTTAATTAAAAGAGGTATAAGACTATGATGAACGAACCACCAATTGACGAATTGATAAAGAGAACAGAAAACAACAAATACAAACTTTGTGTAATAATGTCAAAGAGAGCAAAAGAATTGGAAAAAAGAATTCCTGCTGAGTTGGAAAAAAGTGAAAAGAAGTCCATCAGTATTGCTGCACAAGAAATTTTTGATAAAAAAGTTATTCCAAATTCAGATGTTGTAAATAAATAAAAAATTAAAAAGTTTAGAAATGTCCTTTGGGGCATTTTTTTATTGAGTGTAAGTCTCTTTTTTTTACTAATTAATGATTTAAAAAATCTTTATCTATTATCAATTCAAAGTAGTAAATTAAAATCTTCTTTGAATATTAATATGGATAGAGTATACTATTTTAAATGATAGCAGAAGTAATTGTAGAAGTTAGTAGCGCTGAGGTAGATAAGGTATTCGATTATAAAATACCAGAACTTTTACATGGTGAAAATATAGTCGGTTACAGAGTTCTTATTCCATTTGGTCCTCGAAAAATTGAGGGTTATGTTATTTCTCAAAAAGACACATCAAAAGTTGCAGACAATAAGCTTAAAGAAATTATAAAATTAATTGATGAAAAGCCAGTGATTTTACTTGAAATGATTTCTTTAATGAATTTTATGGCGGAAAAATTTCATCTTAAAAATGTTGATGTTTTAAGACTATTTATTCCTGCAGAAATGAGAGGGGATAGAATAAGACCGTTATTCTTTAAGACTTATAGATTAAACCAAAATTTTGATTTTTTAACTTTGAAAATACCTAAGAATGCAAAAAAACAACAAGAAATAATTGATTATATTAAAAAAAATGAAATCATTGATACAGATAAGATTAGCGATTTTTCACTTTCATCTATTAAAAAACTTGAAGAAATAGGTGTTTTAATCTCTGAAAAAACACAAAAATTAAGAAATCCGTATGATAGTAAAAATAATTTTAAAAATGAAAGCGGAGAAATTAAGCATACTTCTACGCAAGTTAAAGTTTTGAGTGAGATAAAAGATAATGGAACTTACCTTTTACATGGTGTTACAGGAAGCGGGAAGACAGAAGTATATATGACAGTCATTGAACGTATGATTGAAAAACAAAAAACAGCCATTATGCTTGTTCCTGAAATATCACTAACTCCGCAAGTTTTAGGAATTTTCAAAAAAAGATTTGGCGATATGGTTGCTATTTTACATAGCAAATTGTCTGCTGGAGAGAGATTCGACGAGTGGACGAGATTAATGTCCGGAGAAGCCAAAATTGCTGTTGGTCCTCGTTCTGCTATTTTTGCTCCATTACAAAATCTTGGAGTTATAATTATTGATGAGGAGCATGATGAGTCATATATTAGTGAATCTAACCCAAGATTTAACACATTCGAAGTTGCAAATTATAGAGCGAAACAAAATGATTGTGCTTTAATTTTAGGGAGCGCTACTCCTTCTATTGAAACATTTTATAAAACTCAAACGGGTGATATTAAATTGTTAGAGTTGCCAACAAGAGTGAATGGCAGGGATATGCCTAAAATTGAGATTGTTGATATGCTAGGTGAGATTAGAAATGGAAACACTGGTATATTTTCAAATCGACTACTTAATGAATTAAATAATTGCATAGAAAACAAAAAACAAGCAATGTTGTTTTTGAATAGACGCGGTTATACTTCTTTTATGATGTGTAGAGATTGTGGCTATGTCGCAAAATGTAGCGATTGTGATGTGTCCTTAGTTTTTCACAAGGCGGAAGGCAGGTTGAAATGTCATTATTGTGGAAAGCAATTTAAAGCTTTAACAGTTTGTCCGGAATGCGGAAATTCTCATATTCGTGAGGGGGCAATTGGAACTGAACAAGTTAGCGAGGCACTGAGAAAAATTTTCCCTGATGTTAAAATATTAAGAATGGATAATGATACAACAAGAAATAAAGATGCACATCTTAGGATTTTGAATGAATTTAACAATACAAAACCTGCCCTATTAGTTGGAACGCAAATGATTGCAAAAGGGCACGATTTTGAAGATGTTACACTTGTTGGAATTGTTGATGCCGATCAAAGTTTGTATCAATCTCATTATAAAAGCGCCGAAAGAACATTTGCTTTATTAACACAAGTTAGCGGGAGAGCGGGTCGAAGTAAGGACGAAGGAAAGATAATTTTACAAACATATTCGCCTAAAAAATATGTTTATAATCAGGCTGCTAATTATAATTATAAAGGTTTTTATGAAAAGGAAATTAATTTAAGAAAAACAACAAAATTTCCTCCTTTTTCTACCATAATAAGATTATTGTTCACAGGCAACAATTTAGAAGAAGTGCAAAAAATAACAAAAAGTTGTTTTGATGAAATAAAAAAGATAAAAGAAGAATATAAAGATGAGTTTTATTATTTTGATGCAATGAAATCACCAATAAATAGAATAAAGGCTAAATTTCGTTTTCAAATACTTATGCGACTATCCAATCAAAGTATTGATAAAATAGTAAAATTATTGTATAATGTCGTGGATAAAAATAAGTCAACCAAAGTTTTAACCTTTGTGGAAATAAATCCAAATAATTTGAATTAGGAGGGAAAATGGCAACTAGAAATATAGTAAAAGTTTTTGATAATGAAGAAATTTTAAGAAAAAAAAGCAAGCCAGTTAAGGAATTCGATGAGAATCTTTGGGTGTTGCTTGATGATATGAAAGAAACTATGCATCAAAATGAAGGCATGGGTCTTGCAGCTGTTCAGGTTGGAATATTAAAAAGAATTCTTATAGTTGAAGCAAATAATCTCTTTTTGGAATTGATTAATCCTGAAATTATCTCTCAAAAAGGTAGCGATATTGAAAAAGAGGGTTGTTTAAGTGTAGGACCAGAGTATGATTATGTAAAACGTCCAATGACAGTAACTGTAAAGGCAAAAGATAGAATGGGATATGAATTTACGATTACAGGTGAGAAGTATCTTGCAAGAGTTCTATGCCATGAAATAGACCACCTTGATGGAATTCTTTACACGGATAAGGTGTTGTTAAATTATAAGGCGGATAAAGATGAAGATAGTATTTCTGGGAAGTTCTAAATTATCAGTAATAAGTTTAGAAAAGTTGACGGAAAACGGACATGAAATATTGGCTGTTGTTTGTCAACCTGATGAAATGAATTCAAGAGGAAACAAAATCGAGATATCTGAATTAAAAAAATATGCAATTTCTCAAAATATTCCCGTTTATCAATTTAATAAAATAAGAAATGAAGGTGTGGAAATATTACGAGAATTAAATCCAGAGTTGTTAGTAGTAGTTTTTTATGGACAAATACTTTCACAACAAATAATAGATATTGCGAGCAAAGGAATAATTAATCTTCACCCATCATTGCTTCCAAAACACAGAGGACCATCACCGGTTATAACTCCAATTTTGAATGGCGAAAAAGAAACTGGAGTTACAATAATGCGAATTGAAAAAGGCATTGACTCGGGGGATATAATACTACAAGAAAAAGCACCTATTTTTGAAAATGAAACAGCTGGCGAACTATGGGAAAGGCTAACTACTATGGGTTCAAATATGTTAATTGAAGCCATAAAACAAATAGAAAATAATCAAACAAAAGAGATAAAACAAGACCACAGCCAAGCAACTTTTACTAGAATGTTTAAAAAGGAAGACGCCAAAATCGATTTTAGTAAATCGAGCGAGCAAGTAGTCAATGGTATTCGCGGATTTAACCCTAACCCTGTGGCATTTTTTGAATATAAGGAAGATAGAATAAAGGTGTATGAAGCGGAAAATTTACCAAATACGGAATTAGAAAGCTTAGCTAAGTGTGGCGAAATTGTTAAATCCGGTACAAAAGAAGGCTTAATAATCAAATGCGGAAACGGATATGTTTCAATTAAAAAATTGCAAGCGCCAAATGGGAAAATATTAAACATAAAAGATTTTTTAAATGGCAAAAAATTTGATGTGGGTTATATATTAAAATAAAAGAGAAGTATGAAGAAATGTTTATTAGATTTTAATCTTAATGAAATTGAAAAAATTGTTAGCGAAATGGGCGAACAAAAATTTCATGCGAAACAAATCTTTGAAGGTATTTTTTCAGGTAAAGAAATAAGCGAAATTACCAATATTTCTAAAATATTGAGAGAAAAATTAAGTAAAGATTTTATCTCTATACCTTTAGCAATTCACACTAAATTAACCAGTAAAGATAACACAATAAAATATGTTTACAAATTAGAAGATGGCAATCTTATTGAAGGGGTCTTGATGAGTTATCACCATGGAAACACCCTTTGCATTTCTACACAAGTTGGTTGTAGAATGGGTTGCAAATTTTGTGCAAGCGGATTAAATGGGCTTATTAGAAATCTCACTGCCGGAGAGATGTTAGGACAAGTTCTAATGGTAAATAAGGACATTGGTGGGACAAAAGAGGACAGAAAAATTACCAATGTCGTTCTTATGGGAAGCGGAGAACCATTAGATAATTATGATGAAGTAGTAAAATTTATTAGATTAATAAATGAAAAATATTGTTTAAATATAAGTCAAAGGAATATATCTTTATCAACTTGCGGTATTCCAGACAAAATGAGAAAGCTTGCAGATGACGGAATTTCTGTTACTTTAACAATTTCACTACACGCTCCAACTGATGAAGTTAGAAAAAAAATTATGCCAATAGTAGAAAGATACAGTTTAAAAGAAGTTATGGATAGTGCCAGATACTATTTTGAAAAGACGGGAAGAAGAATTGTTTTTGAATACGCTTTAATCAAAGGACTAAATGATACTTATGAACAAGCTGAACAGTTAAGAAATTTAACAAAAAATCTCTCAACACACATTAATATAATTCCTTTAAATTCTGTTAAAGAAAGGGGACTAATGGGAACAAGCAAGCATCAAGTTTATGCCTTTTGCGACAGACTAACAAGTCTAGGGGCTTCGGCGAGTGTAAGGCGAACAATGGGAGAAGATATAGAGGGCGCCTGCGGGCAGTTGAGAAATAGACTTGAGAAAAAAAGGGGCGATATGCTTTGTTAATGTGAATATTTTTAATTTGAATTTTAGTAACAAAGCGAATTTGCTTTGTTTTTTTTATTAATAAATATAATATATAATTATGAGAAAAAGTCTTTATATTTCACCTTCAACTGATCCAATTTCTCCTAAATCCAAGGATTTTGAGAAAAAAATTGTTTTATATGCTAAAGAACTCTTGGAAGCTGGGGCGGATTTTTTACATTGCGATGTTATGGACGGCGAGTTTGTTAAAAATTCCACTTATGACTATGAAATTGTCGAAAAAATAAATAGTAATTGCTTAATTCCTCTTGATGTTCACTTAATGATTGAGGACCCTGTAAATCAAATAGATAATTATAGAAAAGCGGGAGCTAATTTTATTACGGTTCATTATGAGTCCTTTGAAAACGAAGATGAATTAAAGAATGTATTAACTGTTATTCGCCAAAGTAAACTTTTAGCAGGATTAAGTATAAAGCCCAAAACTCCTATTGAAAACATCGAGGAGTTTTTAGAATATTGCGATATTGTTATGGTTATGAGTGTAAATCCGGGAATGAGTGGAAAAAAATTTATAGTTGATTGTTACGAAAAATTTAAAAAGTTAAATAAAATGAGAAAAGATAAAAAATTGAATTTTTTAATTCAAGCTGATGGCGGAATAAACCCTATAATTGCACAAGAAGTTAAAAAATTAGGTGTTGACATAATAGTTAGTGGGAATTTTATCTATAACGCAAAAGACAAAAAAGAAGCAATGGAGTCTTTGCGATAACTAAAAAATGTTTTGTAAATTAATACCGACAAGATATTCATAATTTGATATATATAGTTTTATTAAACTTAAACTTTCAACATATTGTTCCCTATTGTTATTAAATATGGAAGTTTTTAATTTATCTATTTCGACTCCCAAATCTTCAATTTGTTTATGGTTAACAAAAGTAGCAAGTACTATTTCTTTTTCATGCCAGTATGTAGATAAATCGTCGGTATAATAGGGAATATCATTTGAACTTAAATTCTCGGCTGTTGATATGATTGATTCAATATGAGATGCCTTGATGTTTAATTCCTTAAAATATTGTTGGGCAAGTACTTGCTCAATAACACATAATCCAGTAATAATAAGTACTATTATTAAAACATTTATTATCTTTTTCTTCATACGACTTCCTGCTTATAGTCAATATTAAAAACTTTAAAGTGTTCAGTTTTTGACTGAAAATATATTTTCCCATTTCCATCTAAAGTTAGGATTAAAACATCTTTTAAGTTTTTGTTTCCTGCTTTTTTTAATATTTCATCAACTTTATTTTTATCAATATTAGCAACTTTAAGGTTTGCATCGTTTATTGTGCCTTCAGAAATAAGAGTAATTGGAATAGTTTTGCTTTCAATTTCTTTTAACATCACATTCTTATTTTTGTTTTCCAAATCTCCAACTGTTAAGGGAGAAAAAATTTTTTTTGTTAATACATTAACTGTTCCGTTTGTTTCAACAATCGCATACTCTACTTCATCTAGAGAGAAATACCCACAGCCTCTAATTGATTCGAAAAGGTCATCAATAGAGATATTAAGTTTCGTTAAATTTTCAAAATCAATTCCATTAGGACTGATTAAGATTATTGGCTTTCCACTTATTAATCTATTAAAAAAATTACTTTTTTTGGTTAATATAGTTATAAAAAAATGCATGGTTACAAGAGTTAACAATGAAATAACGCCATGTAGTAAAGGTATTGATGTTTCACCAATAGGAAGGGTGGCAAGGTCTGCGACTATTATAGTTAAAACAAGCTCGTAAGGTTGCATTTGACCTAACTGCCTTTTTCCCATTAATCTAAAAACCATTATAACAATTAAATAAATAATAATTGCACGAACTACCAATGTAAACATAACAATATTTTGTTTAATTAAAAATGATTTATACTAACATAAAATATATTTATTTATCAAATTCTTCAAGACTTTCTTTATTATTATAAGCCTTAACCATTAAGTCTCTTTTTGCATTATTGATTTTTATTAATTTTTGATATTCTTTATTTTCATTGGGATGTTGAATAGTATCTGGAAATATTTTGGCATCTATTTTCATTCGTTCCTTTTCGCAAGTTTCTAAACAAACATCAACACTAGACAATCTTATTAATGAAAAATCTCTTATTTCCATTAAAGTAATTTTATTTAAGTTTTTTATATCGAAAACTTTGAATTCATCATCAAAATTGCAAATTTCATTAAAAGTTTTTACGAAATTAGGATAGACATTTTGTAGTTTTTGAGTTTCATTATTATCTATAACTTCACACATTTGATTACAAAGATATTTAATTCTTTCATAATACAATTTATTTTGATTATAACCATCTTTCAAAAAATCTATGACTTTTATTTTTTGATTATCAGGTATATTAAGTTCTTCAAAAGTAGGTTTTTTCTTTTGCATATATCCCTCATTTTGATGTTTTT
>JAQVQJ010000083.1 GCA_028701635.1 Clostridia bacterium
GCTTGGTCTTCCATGTGATGGGCGAGTGCGACTTTATCCACAATCTTCTTTTTTATTAATGATTCAAAAACTCCATACCTTGCATCGCGAGCAGCAGTTTCAACGGATTGATTTGAATCTTTCATTTTCTTTTTAACATCAACTTTGAATTTATATGCTCTGATTCTATTTTTTTTGCAGTAGTTTAATACAAAGAAGGCATCTTGTGCACTTGTTGTTCGTAAGCTATGATCGATGTGAATAGCAACTACCTCAAATTCAAGTTCATCTTGTAGACTTGCAAGATAATGAAGTAATGCCATTGAATCTTGACCGCCACTAACTGCGACTCCAATGGTTTCGTTTTTCTTAATTAATTTTTTTTCAGTAATTGTTTCTAAAACTTTATTCATTTTTTATCCTTTTTCAACTAAGTATGTATTATATATCATTATAAAAAAATTGCAAGTATAATACAGTCTTTTTTTGTTGAAATTGAAAGCGAAAGTATAGAATTTTAGTGGTTTGTAGGGAATTATTAATTTAAAAATCAAAAAAAAGTAAAGAGTTTCTACATTATTCAACATCATAGAGCATTTTTTGATGTTTTTTGTGCATTTTCAATAAAAAAATTTTTTTCTTTGCCTATTAACTATGTTAATCTCATTATATTGCTCGCTATGCGAGAAAAGGGGGAGAGTGTGATTGAGGAAAATGTTAAAACAAGAGTTTTTATTGCAGATTGTAACTCGGAATTAAGAAAAAACATATCTGACATTTTTAAAAGGGGGAAAAACTTTGAGATAGCAGGAGAGGCAAATGATGGCGAAGAAACATTTAATGCTTTAAAAAAGTGTGATGCTGATGTCTTAATTATGGATATCATATTACCAGGATTAGATGGCTTTGCACTTATAGAAGCAATATTGAAAACAAACGAAATTATGAAAAAACCTAAAATTGTTGTTACTTCTTCTGTTGCTCATGATGGGTTTATCACAAAAGCTATGCAATTGGGGGTTAGCTATTTTATGATAAAGCCAGTAAACGAAAATATTTTAATTGACAGAGTTAAAGAAGTTTGTGATGCAGGTAATAAAAAGATTTCAACAGTTTATTCAAATGATATGACATTGGAAAATGCTAGCGGAAAATTTAAAGCTAAAATAGTAGAAGAAAAAATAACTAATATTTTTATAACTGTTGGGATTCCAGCTCATATAAAAGGGTATCAATTTTTAAGAGAAGCAATTAAATTAGCGATTGATAAGCCGGAAATAATAAATTCAATAACAAAACATTTATATCCAACAATAGCTGAAAAATTTGAAACAAGTGCGAGTAAAGTTGAGCGAGCCATTCGCCACGCGATAGAAGTTGCTTGGAATAGAGGTAAAATTGAAAACATAAATGCCATATTTGGACTTAAAGTATATAACAGTAACGAAAAGCCAACAAACGGAGAATTTATAGCGCTTGTTGCAGATAAAATGCTTATAGAAGGCGCTTAACAAAAGAGTAAATTAAAGAATTGGTAACACGCAATGATTGATTTGCTCTTTTTTTAAATTAATTTTTTACAATCAAGCTCATATAATTTTGGGTTCGTTTGTATAAAATAAATTAAAGATTTTCTACTTACAAAAAAACCCACATAAAAGTGGGTTGTTTTTATATTACTATTAAATTCTTCTAATTCATAAACTTTATAGTTTTTCCTTCTTTGTCAGTAAATGTGCTGCATAGAATCATAATAAGATCTACAAGAGCACCAATTCCAAATATTCCAAAGGTTAAAAGCCATAGAATACCTGTCCCTGTTTTTCCAATCATAAATCTGTGTACTCCTAATGCTCCTAAAAAGAAACATACTATAGCTAATATCCAACCTCTACCATTAAAATCTTGCATAATTTCTCCTTTATATTTTTAAATATTATTTCTTTGGTTTTTTAATTTCAGTAGTTTGTTTTGCTTCCTCTTCATCTAAGAGAGTGTAATACTTATCAAACACTTTGATAGCTGTTTCTTCATTTTGTTCTATTGTTAACAAAGAATGGCCTTCTTCGTCGAAATCAACTAAAAAGACAATAGCTTCATCATCAGAAACACCTTCCATTTCATCTAATGGTTTTAAAATTGCATAAATATTTTCATTTTCTGGAATTACTGCAACTTGTTCAAATTTTACAGCCTTTTCGTTTTCATCGTAAAGAGTTACTGGATCATCGTTATCCTCATTTAAAAGAATATCAAGTATATCCTCTTCTTGTTCTTCAATATCTTTTGGTTTAATTGTTTTTTGTGCCATAGTTTCCTCCATTTTATTTTTTGTTTAGATAGCTCTCGAGAATTAATGATGCAGCTAATTTATCTATAATTTTTTTTCTTTCTTCTCTGCGTAATCCCGCATCTATCATCATCTCCTCGGCTTCTAGTGATGTTAATCTTTCGTCAATGTATTCTATTTTAATATTAGAAGCATTTCCTAAAATATCACCAAAATCACGAGTTTTCCTTGCCATTTCTCCTTCACTTCCGTCCATATTGAATGGTAAGCCTAATACAATTAAGCTAACTTCTTTTTCTTTTGAAAGATTAATTAGAGTTTCGACATCTTTTTCTAAATTAATCCTTTTATACGTTTTGTAAGGAGATGCAATAGTTCGTGAAGGATCAGAAAAAGCAATTCCAATTCTAACATCGCCAAAATCTATTGCCATAATTCTTCCATCTTTCATATTGCAAAAGCATTATTGCATAAAAAAAGATTTTATGCAAATAAAATGAATTTGATAAAATCTTTTATTTTTTATTCTTCTTCAACTATTTGAGAAATATTATCTAAGTTTAAATTATTTAATATAGGCAAAGAGCCAATTTCAATAGTCCAGTAAGCTGTAACGCCGACACTGAATCCTGCGGTTTCATATAATTCTTTTCCCAAAGCGCATTTATCATTTGTTAGGTAGTAAACATTTTGAGTTCTATCAGTTAAAATACTATTTAGGATTGTATCATTTTTATTAACATCTGCATTTATGGAACCTTCAGCTCCAATATTTATGATAATTCCTTTAACTGTTCCCAACTTGTCTACACTATAAGCTAATTTTTTATCTGATGCAAATTGAGTAAGTGAGAATCTTGTGTTTGTATAAGATTCATAATAATATTCGCCATCGCCTACAAAGGTGTTAGAAATATAACAATTTTCAATTATTCCAGGTGCTCTAATAAATAAAGCTAATCCAGCAGAGATTGACTCCGATGTACTTCCTGTTAAACTTACAGTGTTATAAGAATTACGTAATGTTCCACCTCTTGTTAAATCTGAGTCAAAAGCTAAATTACAAGCAAAACCTCCGATATAAACTCCTGTTACGGAGCCTTTTACATAACACTCTTCTACTGTTCCAAGAAGGTCAGCCGCAAAACCAGCAGCATAATAACCTGTTATTGAAACATTAGCAAAACATCTTTTAATAAGTCCATCATACCCAATAGATGCGACAAAGCCACCAACAACTTGATTTCCTGCATTTATATCTGCAGTAACTGTTGTAAAGAGTTCGCCATCTTTTATTCCATTGTATGAATTTTCTATTTTACCGTCGTTTATTCCACAGAATCCACCAAGATAGATTCTTCCACGAGAGTTATCTGTTAAATATCCAGTTTGTACAGAACAATCTATAATTTCGCCCTTGTTATAACCAACAGCCCCGCCCATAACTCTTATTACATCGCTTTCAGTTAATATACCAACAATTGTATATGAGCCCTTTATTTTAATGCTTTTAATTAATCCCGTGTTGTATCCAACGATACCACCTGCATAAATAGTATTTTCATTATCTAAGGTTAAAGTGTAAACTCCGCTTCTTGTATTTGCGTTTATAGAATAAATAATTTCTTCGTCTTCACTTTCTTCAGTATTTTGGATTATACCTTTATTTACACCCGCCATAAATCCTGCATATATTGCATTACCAATAGTAATGTTTTCCACATGACAGTTTGTTATTGTTCCAAGATTAATACCTGCGATACTTCCTGCATATTCTGCATAGTTTATGCTCAAGTCTTCAACAATCAAGTTTTTAACTTCTGCCATTGTGTTTATAACAGCAAATATAGCGCCAAACTTATATTTATATTCTCCATCTTCTATTACATTGTTAAATGTTATTTTGTTAGAATCTTCACCATCAAAATAAATAATATGATTATTTCCATCAAAATTTCCCATAAAAGTAAAATCTGAACCAATAGGAACCCATTCGGTTATGCCGATTAATTTAAGATTTATATCTCTATTTAGAATATAACTTTGAGATAACCAGAATTTTCTAGATAATGCGGAAACAGAAGTAGATGTCATTTTATTATAATAGAAAGCAAAATCTTCCACATTAGCTATTGTGTATATTTCTTCTTCAAATTTTACTTCTTTATCCATTCCATTTTCAAAATTTAATTCAGGAGCTGAATTTCCTTCACTTATAATCCAAGGAGATAGTAATCCTCCCATGTCCCAATCTTCTGTGATTGATGTTACATATGTATCTTTTTGAAATAGGGCAGAAGAAGTAGTAATTCTTTCAGTAGCTAAATCCCAAGTTGATCCTCCAAAATCTAAATTAGAATTATCAGAAGAATAGTAGTTACCAATTATCCATTGTCTTCCTGCCCCTTGTACAGTAAGTGGTGTTTTACCAATTACTCCACCAGTTTGATCAGTTAAATTATCGCAAGTTATTATAGCTAAATTGTTTTTAACTAATGGATATACTATAATTTCATCTGTAATTTGCTTTTCACTAATTATCCCTAATATTCCCCCAACATCTATTATAACTTCTTCTTTTTCTTTTGATAGAGTTGCCAAATTTGAAGGAATATTAAATGTAACTTCGGTCTTATTATTTACAATAGTCGAACCCAAGTTGAACCCTGTTATACCACCCAATGAGATATAACTTTCAGTTTCACTAGCATTAGCAATATCAAAGGTATCTGCTGTTATTTCTATTTCACCCTTAAAAGAGCTCATAGAAATTGTAGTTCTTGCGTAACCATAATCGCCAACAACACTTCCAGTTTCCTGCCAAGAATTAATATCACAGCAACCAACAATTCCACCTACCATTATATAAGCTTCATCAATTTGAGTTTCAGTATTTTGAATAACAGTTGGTTTAACAGAAATATTAGCATTTGTTATTTCTACTTTACTTATTGTCGCTCCTGTGCTAGCTCCTGCAACAACTCCAACGAAATCATATTGACCTGTTATTGTTGTGTTATTAAATTTGATAGAATCAATAACTGCAAGGTTAGATAAAGAAGCAAAAAGTCCAGCGCATCTTGTTACGTTGTTATTCTCAAAATTAGAATCATTTATAGTAAGATTGCTTATTATTTTATTATTTCCATATATTTGACCAGAAAAATTTAAATCATCTTCATTATTTTCATTGTCTATAAATGAACCTATTGCTTTCCATTCAATTCCAGACATATTTATGTCGTTAATTATTTCATAACAAGAAGACAAACTCCAATCTTGAGTTGCTGTTCCATATATCCTAACTTTTCCAATAGACATTAAATCTTCTGCGGTTTTAACATAGTAAGGTGTTTGTGTACTTTGTCCATTACCTACACGAATTGTGAAAGTAAAAGGACCAAAAGATTCATTTGATGGAGTAACTGTTAAAGTTGCTTCCCCACCCTTTAATGCTACTATTTTTCCAGTTTCTAAATCAAAAGAAAAAATATTCTCATCACTTATGGTATAAGAAAGAGTTGTTCCCTCTGCGGGAAGGTTATGCTCTATCAATATAGTATCAGTTTCTTGAACATTTAAATATATCTCGTTTCCGCTCGATGCAGTAACAGATATGTACTCATGGTTTTTTAGTAAATGATATGTTGTAAGCCCAACAAATAGGCAACCGATTATTACGGCCATATATACTAAGAATCTTTTTCTCATTTAAAATTCTCCTTTTCATATTATATATCAGGTTATA
>JAQVQJ010000084.1 GCA_028701635.1 Clostridia bacterium
CCAATTGCAAATTCTTCTTTTATCTTTTCTAAGATTATTACATTTCCTGCAAAAACTAATATTAATCCCAGCAACATAGCGCCTAAACTTAAAGAATTTAGGGTTATAACTGGTATTGCTTGAGTTAAGAATAAAATTCCACCGATGTAGAATAAGATGGATAATGAAGCTATAATTCCTAATTCACGATAAACTAAACAAAGAATAATTAATGCCAAGAGTGCCATTACACCCAAGGCGATTGATAGCCCTAAAATTGCTCCATTTAATGGATTTAAAGTGCTTACTTCACCCTGTACCTTAACAACGGTCGGCATACTTCCACAAGAAACAGATATTGCTAATTGAACTGCGTTTTCTTGTGTCATAGTTCCAGTCGAACTAGAAATGAAAAGAAAGTCATTTGTTATTTGAGTAGAAACTGGAAGTGAGAAGAAACTTTCTTCTGCATCTCCACGATAAAAATATAAAGTAATTTCAGACGAAGCCGCATCTTTAGTTAAGTCCGACAAAACTTCACCTATCTCTTCTTTAAATTGAATATATGTTCCCCAATATCCAGTAGTATTGGAAGTTGTTGCTACGGAAAATTCAACATCATCTCCAGAAATTACGACTTCTCCACTAGTACCGCTTGAAGTTCTAATTTTAAATTGTCCAAGTCCAATTTCGTTTAATAAAGCACGAGAGTCTTCTATGATAGGAGTTTCTATTCTAATTATATCATTTGTTCCTTTGTAAACAACTGCTCCTTGGTAATTTTTTTGATCAACTAAACTCTTAATCCTTAAAAATGTAGTATTAAACTCTTCATCAAAATCAGTGGAATCTTCACTTTGAACTACTTTATAATTAGCATATAATCCCTCTTGTAAATCAGTTCCTTTTTGTATTGCATTATAAAATCCTGCATATCCATCAAAACTAATGAATGAAAGAATTAATAATAGCGCAACCACGACTGAAATTATAGTTATTTTAAACTTCGCCAATCTTTTTTTATTCATTATATATATCCTTTTATACTAAACTGATTATAGATAACATCTCTATATAAGTCAACAAATTTTTAAAACAGTTATTTTAACGAAGTTATAATCTCTTTAAAATCGTCTTCTCGATTAAAATTTGCATATTTCGTAATATATTCTTTTCTCGATTCTATATCATCACCCATCAATACACAAACCATTCTTTCCGCTTGGGCTGCATCATCTATTGTTACTCTTATAAGCGATCTTTTTTCTGGATTCATTGTTGTTTCCCAAAGTTGTTCTGGGTTCATTTCCCCTAATCCTTTATATCTTTGTATTTGATATCCTTTTCCAATTCTTTCAACGGCAGCTGGTAGTTCTGCATCACTATAAACATACTCAATCTTATTATTCTTGAATACTTTATAAAGTGGAGGAAGCCCAATATAAACACACCCCTCATTTATTAAATTTCTCATATATCTAAAAAAGAAAGTTAATAAAATTGCACGAATATGCGCTCCATCTTGATCAGCATCTGATAGTATTATAACTTTTTTATATCTTAAATTATCAATATCAAAATCTTCGCCAACTCCCGTTTCTAACGCACTGATAATTGTTCGAATTTCCTCATTTGCTAAAACTTGGTCAAGTCTTTTCTTCTCTGCGTTTAAAGGTTTTCCTTTAAGTGGTAAAATAGCTTGAAATTCTCTATCTCTGCCTTGTTTAGCACTGCCCCCCGCAGAATCTCCCTCAACGATAAAAAGTTCGCTCAATTCGGACTTTCTACTTGAACATGCTGATAACTTTCCAACAAGGTTATACTTATCCACACTATTCTTTTGACGAGTTAATTCCTTTGCCTTTTTTGCGGCTTCTCTGGTTTTTGCTGCCCCTTTAGCCTTGTTAAATATAATCTCTGCAATTTTTAAATTTTCCTTATTTTCAAAAAACTTAGTCAGTTCAGTATAAACGATATTTTCAACTTCAGTTTTTGCTTCTGGATTTCCCAATTTAGTTTTTGTTTGCCCTTCGAATTGAATGTTTCTCATTTTTATTGAAAGAAGTTCAGTTATACCTTCTCTAAAATCTTCGCCCATCAAATTTTGTTCTTTCTCTTTCAACCAACTTTGTTGTCTTGCTAATTCATTCATTACCCTTGTAATGGCGGATTTAAGCCCAGTTTCATGAGTCCCGCCCTCAGTTGTTGGAATATTATTAACATAAGAAAAAGTGTTTTCTGTGTAAGTGTTAGTATGTTGAATTGAAAGTTCAAGTCTAATAATTTTACTTTCGCCAGAGATAAAAATTGGCTCGTTATATAAGCATGATTTACCCTCATCTAAATATCTAACAAAATCTTTTAGTCCACCTTCATAAGCAAAAATTTGTTTTTGTCCACTTCTTTCATCGACAAATTCAATAAAGATTCCTCTATTTAAAAAAGCCAACTCTTTTAGCCTTCTGATTATAGTTTCCGCATTAAAATTAATTGTTTCAAAAACTTTTTTGTCTGGCATAAAAACGATTTTTGTACCGCTTTTTGTTGTATCCCCTATTTCTTGTAATGGTGTAATAGGGATTCCGCTTTTAATTTTTCCATATTCGCCAACTATAGAAGCAAACTCCATGATATAGCGTTTTTTATCTCTGCAAATATAGACTTTTAGCCATTCGCTTAAAGCATTTGTAACAGAAGCCCCAACTCCGTGTAATCCACCTGAATAGCTATAAGTTTCATTATCAAACTTTCCACCAGCATGTAGTTGTGTAAAAACAACTTCAACTCCGGTTTTCTTTAATATAGGGTGTAAGTCTATAGGAATTCCTCTTCCATTATCTTCAACACCCGCACTGCCATCTTTAAACAATGTAATAGTTATTTTATTTCCAAAACCATTAGTGATTTCATCAATAGCATTGTCAACGATTTCCCATAAAATATGGTGAAGTCCTTTTATTCCTGTTGTCCCAATATACATTCCCGGTCTTAATCTAACCGCATCTAAACCCTCTAAAACTACAATGTCTTTTGAATCATAACTCTTGCCCATACTATATTCTTCCCTTTTTATACTAAGTCAAAATATAATGTAGCACAAAAATTAAAAAAATCCAAAAGAGCATCGCACTTTTGGACTTTATTTTAATTAATTATTAACCAATCGAGTCTATTGTGTCGTTTTCCGCTTCAGCTTCGCTCTCTTCTTGTCCGCTGATTTGTATTTTATTAACAGAGATTTCATAAGCGATTTTAGCAACAAGCTCTTCGCCAACTTTCTTTTGGTATTCTCTGCTTTGTATTCTTCCAACTATAGAAACTTGTTTTCCAACTTCCACATCTTTTATATATTTTGCATTCCTACCCCAAGCAATACAAGGTAGGTAGTCCGATTTGTTATACGCTCTATTGACCGCAACCAACAAATCGCAAATTTCTCTTTTAAAAGGTGTTGTTCTGTAAATTGGTGGCTTACATATATATCCAACTACTTCAATTATGTTTGGATTCATAGTGTCATCAATCTCACTAACTTCACGAACAAATACAGTCAATACAAGTCGGCTTATTCCATCTATAATTTTGTTATATGACCTAAATTGTCCTTTAACGGCAACCTTGTTTCCAACTTTAAAGGCATCTTTGACTAACAACTTTTCGGACACCGTTATTGGAATTAAGTCGTTATATTCTGATAATCTCGCAACCGACATTTTTAGCTCATAGAACCCTTCGCCAAAAGTTTCATGGCTAAATTCTGGTTCTGATGTAATAGTACCTGTTAAAAAAACTTTGTTATTGTTCATCATCTCGTAGTTCATTTTTTATTCCCCCAATTATTTGTACTTTTTAAAGAGTAGGCCTCTGTATTCCATTTCTGTCTATCTCATAATTTTCTGTATAGATTAAATCACCGACTGCTCCAATCGTATAACCTTGTTTTTGCAACCTATCAAGTATTAATGGTAGGGCTTCCAAAATATGATCGGAGTTGTTATGGCAAAGTATAATTGACCCGTTTTTAACATATTTTAGTACCCTTGCGCAAATTTCTTCCCCCGATAACCCTTTCCAATCAAGCGTGTCCACGTCCCATTGAATAGTAGTTAATCCCAGACTTTCGGTTGTTTCAAGAAGTGTATTATTATATGCACCATAAGGTGCTCTAAACAGTTTTACTTCTTTTTCCGTTATCTTTGTAATTAAGTCTATCGATGCTTCAAGTTCGCTTTTCATACTCTCAGCAGAAAGTGTTGTCATATCTGGGTGCGTGTTAGAGTGAGTTCCTATCTCCAATCCATTTTGGTCAATTAGTTCAACCATATCTGCATATTTGTCTGTCCAAAATCCCACAAGGAAGAAAGTCGCCCTAACTTCAAAATCATTAAGTATGTCTATGATTCCTTGTGTTTTATCTGCCCCCCAAGCTGCATCAAATGTTATTGCAACTCGTTTTTCTTCCGTTTGGACCGAATAAACTGGCACTTTTCGATTTGGATAACCAAAGTATACTTGAGCCGCACTAACTCCATCAATACTTACTGCTAATAAAATTGAAGCTATGATAACGATTAAGCAAATTTTTAAGGTCCGTGATTTAACAACATAGAATGACATTTACTCCTCGCTTTTAACCATACCAAATTGAAATATAATCCGTTAGGTATAATCTGTTGAATTTGGGCAAATAACATTTGAAAATGTCGAATGACCCCTTTATATTAATAAATATATTTTTATTAGAAATAATTTATTACTAAAACTTAAAAAATATCGAAATTTAGTAAAGATGTAGGTCTTTGACTTTCAAATGTCAGATCTGTTATCTTTTGAAAGACTATCTTTACAAATATCTAAATTCATCGTCATTGCGAGGAGTATCGCGACGTGGCAATCCAGGCTTCGAAGTTTCATCATTATGTCATTCTGAGGGAACAAAGTGACCGAGGAATCTGTCAACTCAACTTTTTTCCCACTTTTGTAACATTTGGAAAAAACTCTGCGTAGTATGAAGTGAGGACTAAAGAAAAAATAAAAATGTACGAAAGATAAAAAAATAAATATTTAATTCTAAATTCCTCAATACATAAAATTTATGAATTAAATATGTGTCTACACTAACTGATAAAAGTGCATGGCACTAGAAAATCTAATGAGGAGGTTTAGCATGGGATTCTTTAACGGATTCGGCGGAGGTTTTGGTCATGGTGGATGCGGCGGCGGTGGCGGTTGCGATTGTTGCACAATAATTATCATAATCTTAATCTTATGTTGCTGCTGTGGAGATGGCGAAGGCTTTGGACAAGGCGGAATGGGCGGTTGCGGATGTTGCACATGGATATTAATATTAATTATCTTATGTTGCTGCTGCGGTGGCGGTTCAGGCTTAGGAAGTAAAATGTAATTCTCTACATAAAAAATCTCTTAAATTAAATAAATTTAAAGAGATTCCAAACAGAAAAAAACAGATGTCATTCCCCTCTAACGACATCTGTTTTTGTATTATTGTACTTTCTAGAGACTTTGATCTATTTGATGATGTTCCACAAGCCCTTCGCCATTTATTAGAAAAAAAGAATCAAAAACAAAGTGAATGTTACATAAAAACAAAACTCGCCGAATGTGGTAAATTTATTTCATTAGATATAACTTCTCTCTCAAATACAAATTTGAGATCTACTTTATATGTAATGCTTAAAGAAATGAAAGAACTGTATGATAACACTTTTAAAATTTAAGTTAAGATAATAACCCTACGGCCTCTCTGCCAATGAAACTTGGACGGTTTTTTCGATGCCAGCTCTTACATAAGTTATGGTTACAGAATTGCCAATGTCATAGTTGTAGATTTTTGAACGAAGGTCTAACATGGTTGCAACATCGTAGTTGTCAATTCTTTTAATAATATCTCCTGTGGTTAAACCTGCTTTGGCGCTTGGCCCAGAAAGGTCAATATTCACTAAATAAACTCCATCTTCTTCAACCGTTTTTCCATAGAATGATGCAATGGCGGAATCTAGCCCAAAG